>JANOEW010000064.1:0-10077 GCA_031413475.1 Amaricoccus sp. | reverse complement strand
CGATCGTCGCGAGGTCGCCGGTCACGAACCACCCATCCGGCCGAAATGCCTCGGCGGTCTTCTCCGGGTTGCGCCAGTAGCCCTGGAACACGTTCGGCCCCCTGACCTCCAGCCCGCCGACCGCGTCCGCCCCCAGCGCCGCTCCGTCGCGATCCGCCACCCGCAGCCCGACCCCGGGCAGCGCCGGCCCGACCGAGCCCGCCCGCCGCTCGCCGTCGAGCGGGTTCGAGGCGTTCATCCCGGTCTCGGTCATGCCATAGCGCTCCAGCACCCGATGCCCGGTCCGCGCTTCGAACTCGACATGAGTCTGCGCCAGCAGCGGCGCCGACCCTGACACGAACAGCCGCATCCCCGCGCAGGCCGCCCGCGTAAGCCGCGGGCTCGCCAGCAGCCGGGTGTAGAACGTCGGCACCCCCATCAGCACCGAACCCTGCGCCATCGCGTCGATCACCGCCTCGGCGTCGAACTTCGGCAGCAGCACCACCCGCCCGCCGTTCATCAGCATCAGGTTCATCGCCACGAACAGGCCGTGCGTGTGATACAGCGGCAGTGCGTGGATCAGCACGTCCCCGGGACGGAACCCCCAGAGCCAGTGCAGGGTCGCCACGTTCGACCAGAGGTTGTCATGCGACAGCATCGCCCCCTTGGACCGGCCGGTGGTGCCCGAGGTGTAGAGGATCGCCGCAAGGTCGGCCCCCGCCCGCTCCGCCACCGCCCGGTCGGAGGGAAGCGCCGCCGATTCGGCCAGCAGCCGGCCGTCGCCCGCCGCGCCGAGCGTATAGAGCGCGGCGCGCACCCCGGCCGCCGCCGGACCCAGCGCGCCCTCCGCCGCCGGGTCGCAGACCACCACCCGCGGCTCGGCGTCGCCGAGGAAGTAGCCCAACTCGACCGGCGTGTAGGCAGTGTTGAGTGGCACGTAGACCGCGCCGCTCTGCAGGCAGGCGAGATAGAGACAGACCGCCTCCGCCGACTTCTCGACCTGCGCCGCAACCCTGTCGCCCGGCACGACGCCCGCGGCCCGCAGCAGCGTCGCGATCCGTCCCGTCCGGTCGAGAAGGTCGGCGAAAGTCCAGCTTGCGCCCTCGATCGTCTCCAGAAACACCGCCCCGCGGTCGGCCGGAAACCCGTCCGCCAGCCTGCCGAACAGGTTGCCGTTCATCGCCCGCCCACCGATGGGCTGAACACCATCAGGCTCAGGATTTCGAACAGCATCTGCGCCCCGGCGTGCGCGGTGTTCGTCGTCGCATCGTATTGCGGCGCGACCTCGACCACGTCGCCGCCGACGACGTCGAGCCCCTTGAGGCCCCGCAGGATCGCCTGCGCCTCGCGCGGGGTCAGCCCGCCGATCTCCGGCGTCCCGGTCCCTGGCGCAAACGCCGGGTCGAGCGCATCGATGTCGAAGCTCAGATAGACCGGCCCCGTCGCCACGGCGCGAGCCCTCTCGATCACGGCGGCGACGCCCATCGCGGCGACCTCCTCGGCATGGATGCAGGTCATGCCGCTCTCTGTCGCGAACTCGTAAAGATACTCCGAAGACCCCCGCAGCCCGATCTGGATCACCCGCGTCGGATCAAGCACGCCGTCGAGCACCGCGTTGCGGAACGGCGCGCCATGGTTGAACCGCTCGCCGTCGAACGGCCCGCCGGTGTCGGAATGCGCGTCGATGTGAACCATCCCCACCGGCCGGTCACGCCCGACCGCGCGCAGGATCGGATGGCTGATCGAATGGTCGCCCCCCACCGTCAGCGGCGCCGCGCCTGCGTCGATCACCGCCCGCGTCCAGGCCTCGATCTCGCCGTGCGCCGCATGCAGGTCGTAGCGCCCCGAAAACGCCACGTCGCCCACGTCCGCCACCCGCAGGTCGTAGATCGGCGCGCAGTCGAGCACATGGTTGTACGGCCCCACCCGCTCGATCCCGCGCAGCGCCCGCGGCCCGAACCGCGCGCCGGGCCGGTTCGACACCCCGAGGTCGACCGGCGCCCCCGAGATCGCCACGTCGAGGCCCGTGAAATCCGGCCGCTCCCGGTCCACCGCGCGATACGGCGCCGTCAGGAACGTCGGCACGCCCACGAACGGCGCCGGTCGCGCCCCGCGGCTGAACACCCGCTCGGCCACGCGCGCGAACTTCGGGTCGTGCATCCGCCCGCCCGGATCGTCCGCGTAGCGCGCCCGCAGCCGCGCCAGATCGTCCTCGCTCCAGGCCATCCGCTCCTCCGCAAATCGGCCGGGGCCGGCGCCCGCCGGGACCGGCCGGGCCTCACTTCAGCGCGACGTCCGTCACCGCATGGGTCCAGGCCCCCTCGGGCGCCTTGGTGATCACCGGCGTCTCTCCCGCCCCGAGCAACGTCTTGACCGTGCGCTCGTAGTCCGCCGGGTCGAGCGCGCCGTTCGAGCCAGCGGTCAGCTTCGCGATCTCGCCCATCATCCGCTTTTGATGCGCTTCCGTCTGGGCGCCGGTCTCGTCGAACTCCAGCACGATCATCGCCGCCTCGTCCGAGTTCGCCTCTGCCCACTTCCAGCCCTGCATCGAGGCGCGCACGAACTTCGCCATCGTCGCGACGAAGGCCGGATCCTCCAGCCGATCCGCCAGCGCGTAAAGCCCGTCCTCGAGCGTCGCGACGCCCTGATCCTCGTATTTGAACACCGTCAGATCCTCGGGCGCAAAACCCGCGTCGATCACCTGCCAGTATTCGTTGTAGGTCATCGTCGAAATGCACGCCGCCTGTTTCTGCAGCAGCGGATCGACGTTGAAGCCCTGCTTCAGCACCGTGACCCCGTCCGGCCCACCGTCGGTGGCGATCCCGAGCGAACTCATCCAGCTCATGAACGGATACTCGTTGCCGAAGAACCAGACCCCGAGCGTCTGGCCCGGGAACTTGTCGGTCGCGGTCACGCCGCTGTCGTTGCGGCAGGTCAGCATCATGCCGCTCGACTTGAACGGCTGGGCGATGTTCACGAGCGGCAGCCCCGCCTCGCGCGCCGCCAGCGCGGCGGGCATCCATTCGACGATCACGTCGGCCCCGCCGCCGGCGATCACCTGCGGCGGCGCGATGTCCGGCCCGCCCGGCTTGATCGTGACGTTCAGCCCCTCCTCCTCGTAGAACCCCTGGTCGAGCGCGACGTAGTAGCCCGCGAACTGGGCCTGCGTGACCCACTTCAGCTGCAGCGTCACGTCCTCGGCCGCGGCCGCGCCCGCCATGATCAGGACCGCGGCGGACGCCCCGGCGAAAAGTCTCGTCATCATCGTCTCCCTGTTGAAGCCTTCTTCACCCCCGCTGCGAGGGATGCCAGAACGTAACCGCCCGCTCGAGCAGCGCGACGGCGCCGTAGAACGTCGACCCGACCAGAGCCGCGACCGCGATCTCCGCCCAGACCATGTCGAGCGCCAGCCGCCCCACCTCGGTCGAGATGCGAAATCCCATGCCGGCGGTGGGCGAGCCGAAGAACTCAGCCACGATGGCCCCGATCAAAGCCAATGTCGTGCAGATTTTCAAGCCATTGAACAGAAACGGCGCCGCCGCCGGCAACCGCAGGGCGAACAGCCCCTGCCAGTAGCTCGCGGCGTAAGTACGCATCAGGTCGCGCTGCATCGACTCCGTCGCCCCAAGGCCCTGCACCGTGTTCACCAGCATCGGGAAGAACACCATCAGCACCACGACCGCGGCCTTGGAGTGCCAGTCGAAGCCGAACCACATCACCATGATCGGCGCCATGCCGATGATCGGCAGCGCGCTGACGAAGTTGCCGACCGGCAGCAGCCCGCGCCGCAGGAACGGCGCCCGATCGACCGCGACGCCGACCGCGAACGCCGCGCCGCAGCCGATCGCATAGCCGGTCAGCGCCCCGCGCACGAAGGTCTGCACGACGTCGGTCCGCAGGACATCGCCGCTGGTCAGGATGCGCGCCCAGATCGCGCTGGGCGCCGGCAGCAGCACCGGGCTCACCTCCAGACCCCGCACCGCCAGCTCCCACATCGCCAGCAGGGTCGCGCCGAAGATCAGCGGCGGCAGCAGCCGCAGCGCCCCGACCAGCCGCCGCCGCGCCAGCGCCGCGTTCAGCGCCCAGGCCCCGAGCCACAAGGCGAGCCCCAAAAGAAGCGTCGGGCTCATCGCGGTCGCCCATCCCCGCGCCGTCGCCCGGACGCGGCCCCAAGATTGTACTGGATTTCCGCGGAACGCGCGCACAAAGTTCCGCAAGATATCGATCCGGAGTGAGTATTTTGCCCAAAAGCGCCATGCTGCTTGCGGCCCTCGCCCTCGCGCTCGCTGTCGGCCCGGCCGCTGCGCAGCCCTGGCCGGAGGCCGCGACCCCCGACGTTCTGCCGCGCCCGGACTTCCACTTCCCCGGCAACGTCGGCCGGACCATCCTCGACTCCGATCCACCGCAGTTCCCGCAACCGGTCGCGGCCCCCGAGGGCGCGCCCAACGTGGTGCTGATCCTGCTCGACGACGTCGGCTTCGGCCAGTTCGGGACCTTCGGCGGCGGCATCCCCTCGCCGACGATGGACGCGCTCGCCGCCGAAGGCGTGCGCTTCACCCGGTTCCACACCACCGCGCTGTGCTCGCCCACCCGCGCCGCGCTGATCACCGGCCGCAACCACCACTCGGTGGCCTCCGGCGTGATCGGCGAGGCGGCGACCGGCTACGACGGGTACACCTCGATCATCCCGCGCAGCGCCGGCACCATCGGCGAGGTGCTGCGCCAGAACGGCTACATGACCGCCTGGATCGGCAAGAACCACAACACCCCGGCCTGGGAGATCAGCGCCGCCGGCCCGTTCGACCGCTGGGCCAACGGCCTCGGCTTCGACTATTTCTACGGCTTCAACGGCGGCGACATGAACCACTGGAACCCGGTGCTGATTGAGAACCGCGATCTCGTCCCGGCCTCGACCGACCCCGACTACTACCTGACCACCGACCTCGCCGACCACGCGGTCGCCTGGGTGCAGAAGGTCACCAGCATCGCCCCGGACAAGCCCTATTTCCTCTACGTGGCGCCCGGCGCCACCCATTCGCCGCACCAGGTCCCCGAGGAATGGATCGAGCCGTTCGAGGGCAAGTTCGACGCCGGCTGGGACGCCTACCGCGAGCAGACCCTCGCCCGCCAGAAGGCGCTCGGCGTCGCACCCGAAACCACCGAGCTCACCGTCCGCTCCGAAGGCCTGCCGGCCTGGGACACGCTCGGACCCGACGAAAAGCGGCTCTATTCCCGGATGATGGAGGTCTTCGCCGGCTTCGGGGCCAACGTCGACCACGAGATGGGCCGGATCATCGAGGCGGTGAAGGCGCTGCCCGGCGGCGACAACACCCTCTTCATCTACATCGCCGGCGACAACGGCTCCAGCGCCGAAGGCGGCCTCGAAGGCTCGACCAACGAGAACCTGTTCTTCAACGGCATCGCCGAGACCTGGGAGCAGAACATCAAGGTGATCGACGAACTCGGCGGGCCTAAGCATTTCAACCACTTCCCCTCGTCCTGGGCGCACGCGATGAACACGCCGTTCCAGTGGACCAAGCAGGTCGCCAGCCACTTCGGCGGCACCCGCAACCCGCTGATCGTCTCCTGGCCGGGGCGCATCGCCGACGCGGGCGGGGTGCGGACCCAGTTCCTCAACGTGACGGACATCGTGCCGACGCTCTACGAGGTGATCGGCATCACCCCGCCGCAGGAGCTGAACGGCGTGACCCAGAAGCCGATCGAGGGCATCAGCTTCGCCTACGCCTTCGACGACGCCGCCGCCGAGGGGCGCCGCGCCACCCAGTATTTCGAGCTCCTCGCCAACCGCGGCATCTACCACGACGGCTGGATGGCCTCCGCGCTCGCCTTCGCGCCGTGGCAGCCGATCCGCACCGGCTTCGATCCCGACAAGCAGAAATGGGAACTCTACGACATCGAGGCCGACTTCTCGCAGGCCAAGGACCTCGCCGCGGCGAACCCCGAGAAGTTGCGCCAGATGCAGGACCTGTGGTGGGCCGAGGCGGCGCGCTACGACGTGCTGCCGCTCGACGGGCGCGCCGTCGAGCGGCTGAACGCCGAGGCGATGGGGCGTCCCAGCCTGACGGGGGACCGCACCAGCTTCACCTACTTCCCCGGCCAGGTCGGGTTGCCCGGGGACGCCACGCCGAGCGTGCTCAACAAGTCGTGGTCCCTCACCGCGGAGGTCGACATCCCCGAGGGGGGCGCCGAAGGCATGATCGCCACCCAGGGCGGGATCGTCGGCGGCTACGGCCTCTACCTGCGCGACAGCCGGCCGACCTTCGTCTACAACTACCTCGCGCTCGACCGCCCCACCATCACGGCGCCCGACCCGCTGCCCCCCGGCAAGGCCGAGATCCGCGTCGACGTCGACTACCAGGGCGCGCCCGGCGAAATGGGCAAGGCGGCGGCGGTCACCCTGTCGGTAAACGGCGCAAAGGTCGCCGAAGGCGCGCTGCCGGCCACCATCCCGATTCAGATCTCGATCGGCGAGGGCTTCGACGTCGGCATGGACGCGGGCTCGGCGGTGGATTTCACCTACGCGCCGCCCTTCGCGTTCACCGGCGGCATCGAGGCGGTCCGGATCGATCTGCGCTGAGGCTGCACGGGGGTCCGGGATCACGCCCGCGCCCCCATCGCCCGCTCCGCCATCAAGGAGGCGACTGACCGCGAGATGCGCCGGGTTCACGCCCGCCACCCGGGGCCTTGACGCCGTCGCGACGAGCGGTCACCTCGCACCCGATGCCCCGCGCCCCGCGTTCTCCGCTGAAGATCCCCCTCCCCGAAGCGCGTCGGCTGTGGCTGCGCGCGCAGCGCCTCGACGCCGGCGCGCCGTTCGGCGACGGACCGGCGGCGACCCGGGCTGCGGTCGAGCACCTCGGCTACGTGCAGATCGACACCATCAACGTCATCGAACGCTGCCACCACCACATCCTCTGGACCCGCATCCCGACCTATCGCCGCGCCGACCTCTCCCATGCGCTCGGCATCGACAAGTCGGTCTTCGAATACTGGACCCACGCCCTCGCCTACGTCCCGACGCGCGACTTGCGCTTCTTCATGCCGGAGATGCGCCGCCAGCGCGAGGGGGCGCCGTCGCCCTGGTTCGGCGCGGTCGCGCCAGCCGACCTCTCCCGGGTGATCACGCGCATCCGGCGCGACGGCCCGCTGTCGATCCGCGACATCGACGACGACGTGCTGATCGACAAGGACCACCTCTGGGCGAGCCGCAAGCCGTCCAAGCGCGCGCTCGAGCGCGCCTTCCACGCCGGCGCGCTTACGATCAGCGCCCGCGCCGGCATGCTGAAGACCTACGAGCTGGCCGACCGCCATTTCGGCTGGCCGCCCCGCCCCCGCCCCGCGACCGAGCGTCAGACGCTCGACTACCTGCTCGACCGCGCGCTGCGCGCCCAAGGCGCGGTCAGCCTCGACTCGATCTGCCACCTCGACGCGCCGCGCAAGGCGGCGATCGCCGCGCTGATCGAGGCGCGGGTGCGCCGCCGGCGCCTCGTCCCGGTCGAGATCGAAGGCGCAGGCAGGACCGGCCACTGGATCGCGCCCGAGGCCGCGGACGCCCCGCCGATCGCCGCCGACGGCCCGGCCCACCTGCTCTCGCCGTTCGACCCGCTGGTGATCCAGCGCAAGCGGCTGCGGCTGTTCTTCGGATACGATCATCGGTTCGAGGCCTACGTGCCCAAGGCGAAACGGATTTTCGGGTACTTCGCTCTGCCGGCGCTCGTCGACGACCGCATCGTCGCGGCCATCGACCTGAAGGCCGACCGCGCCCGCGGCAAGCTCTTGATCCAGCAATGGACCTGGATCGGCGACGGCCCGGCGGCAGGCGACAAGGCGCGCATCGAAGACGCGCTGCACCGCATCGAAGCCTTCCAGTTCGCCCCGCCGGATGGCGACTCGGCCGACCTCACGGTCGCGCCCCCATCGCCCGCGCGGTGACGCGTTCGGCGAGGCCGATCAGCCCGACCAGCCCCGCCGCCAGGATCGCCGCCATCATCAGCGCCGACCAGATCTGCACCGTCTGGCCGTAGTAGCTGCCCGACAGCATCCGCGCGCCAAGCCCCGCGACCGCCCCGGTCGGCAGCTCGCCGATGATCGCGCCGACCAGGCTCGCCGCCGCCGCCACCTTCAGCGAGGCGAACAGATACGGCGTCGCCGCCGGCCAGCGCAGCTTCCAGAAGGTCTGAGGACCGCTCGCGTTCCACGTCCGCATCTGGTCGAGCTGCATCCGTTCGGGACTGCGGAATCCCTTCACCATGCCGACCGCGACAGGGAAGAACGAAAGATACATCGAGATCAGCGCTTTCGGCAGCAATCCTGCGACTCCGATCGAATTCAGCACGACGATGATCATCGGCGCGATGGCGAGGATCGGGATGGTCTGGCTGGCAATGACCCAGGGCATCACGCTCGCATCCGTGGTCCGGTCGTGCACGATCCCGACCGCGAGCAGCACTCCCAGCACCGTCCCCATCACGAAGCCCAGCAGCGTCGCCGACAGCGTGACCCAGCCGTGATAGACAAGGCTGCGCTTCGAGCCGGGCGCCACCGCGACCGTGGTGTTCCACAGCTCGACCGCCACTTGGTCCGGGGCCGGCAGCTTCGGTCGTTCCTGGTTCAGGGTCGCGCGCAGCAGATCGGCGAGGCCCAGGTCCACCCCGTCCCGCCCCGCCTGGTCTAAGGCCCAGGGTGCGTTCAGGATGACCGCAACAAGATACCACAGCGCCAGGATGCCCGCGACCACGCTCAGCACCGGCAGCCAGTCCCCCCGTGCGTTCATGCGCCACTCCGCCCCGGCCGGACGCCCGCCAGCCCGTCCGCGTTCCCGCCGTCTGCACCGCCCGCCTCAACCAAGCCGTGTCGAGTGCAGGGTCGCCGCGCGCCCCCACCGGCCGCGAAGCTCCGGAACCTCGGCATCGCCGTGTCACACCTCATCGCCGATCCCCGCCCGCAGCCCCTCGCGCACCCGCGCCGCGATCGCCAGGAAGTCGCGGCTCTCGCGGATGTGCAGCGGCCGCTCGCGCGGCAGCGGGCTGTCGATCACGTCGGTCACCCGACCCGGGCGCGGCGACATCACCACGATCTTGGTCGACAAAAACACCGCCTCCGGGATCGAATGCGTGACAAAGGCGATCGTCTTGCCGGTGCGCGCCCAGAGCGCCAGCAGCTGCTCGTTCAGCTTGTCGCGCACGATCTCGTCGAGCGCGCCGAACGGCTCGTCCATCAGCAGGATGTCGGCATCGAACGCCAGCGCGCGCGCGATCGATGCGCGTTGCTGCATGCCCCCCGACAGCTGCCACGGATATTTGTTCTCGAACCCGCGCAGCTCCACGAGTTCCAGAACCCGGGCGGCCCGCGCCGCCTGTTCGGCCCGGGCGAAGCCCATCACCTCCAGCGGCAGCCGCACGTTCGCCTCGATCGTGCGCCAGGGGAACAGCCCCGCCGCCTGGAAGACATAGCCGTAAGCCCGTGCGCCGCGCGCCTCCGCCGCGCTGACGCCGTTCACCAGGATCGACCCGCCGGTCGGCCGCTCCAGGTCCGCCGCCACCCGCAGGAACGTGGTCTTGCCGCAGCCCGACGGCCCGATGAAGCTGACGAACTCGCCCCGGGCGATCGCCAGCGTGACGTCCTTCAACGCGTGAACCGGCCCATCGTCGGTCGCGAACACCAGATCGAGCCCGCGCGCCTCGATCGCAGGCCCGGCGCGCCCGCCCGCCGCCTCACCGGTTCCGGCCAACGCGGCCCGTCGTTCGCTTCGCATCCGGTTCCGCCCACGTCCGCCCCGCGCCGCCGTCGCGCCCGGTCCGGCGCGCGTCGACCCCGCGAGGTTAGCCACCGTCCGACGCGCCGGAAAGCACCAGATGCGGCCCCGCCGCCCACCTGCGCACGAATCCGGCGCGACCGGCGCCCCTCCGCGCCCCTCCGAGCCCCAGGGCCGCGCCAGTCCCTGCCCCGCCAGGCGGCCGCCACGCCGCGCGCCGGCGCCGGGCGAACCGCCAGCCGAATTCCCAAACTGGCGATAGGCGCACTCGTCTTTGGGATGCAGGATGAACGAATCGGGGAAGCCTTGCATCCGCGCGCACT
>JANOEW010000063.1:0-5976 GCA_031413475.1 Amaricoccus sp. | reverse complement strand
GTGTCGGCCTACGCCTGGTGCACCGGCGTCGCGCAGGTGCTGGGACAGCTGCTGCTGCTGCAGGTCGACGGGCTGCAGGTCGGCTTCGTCACGGTGCTCGCGAGCGGGTTCAATCTGGCGGTGGTGCTGGTGACGCTGACGCGGACCGCCGCGCCGTCGGCGCGTTCGGAGGTGGCGGACGCGGCGGGCGAGGTTCCCGCCCGGGCGGCGTCCCTGATCGGCGGAATCGTGGTGACGTCCTGGATCGGCGCGCTCGCGGCGCTGCATTCGGGACTGGTTTCGACATCGGTCGCCTCGATCCTGCCGGGGGTGCTGGCGTCGCGCGGCGTGGCCGAGAGCGGAATCGCGCTGGCGATCGCGAGCTTTTATCTCGGGCGTCTGGTGCTGCAGATGCCGGTCGGCGCGCTGACTGACCGGATGGACAAGGGGCTGTTGATCGGGATCATCGCCGCCCTGATCGCCGGGGTGACCGCGCTCGGCTCGGTGCTGGTTCTGGCGGACGTCGCGGCGCTGAGCGAGGGGGCGTCCCCGGCGGGGCGTGGCGTGTTCCTGCTGATCGCGGCGTTGCTGGGCGGGCTCGCGATGCCGCTGTTCGCGGTGGGCAACTCGCTGGCCTTCGCGCGGTCCGCCGGGGCGCCGCCGGTCCAGCTCGCGACGACGCTGCTGCTGTTCTGGTCGGCGGGCAGCGTGGTCGGGCCGACGATCGTGGCGGTGATCGGACCGATCTTCGGGGTCTATGCACTGAGCGTCGTGATCGTCGCGGCGTCGATCCCGCTGGCCGCACTCGCGTTTCTCGGCGCCGCCGTCGGCAAGCCCGCCGCGCGGCCCGTGAGCCCGACGCTCAACGACGTGCCGGCCTCGAGCCTGGCGTTCGCCGAGAGCGTCGCCGTGATCGAAGCGGCAGCCGCCGGGGAGGCGCTGCGGCCGCCTCCCGCCGCGCCTCCCGCGCGCGCGGCCCCGACTTAGCCCCGACTTGACAGTCAGGGCTAGAGCATCGCCGGGACGACCTGGTCGGGCGGGCGGTGGCCGTCGGCGAAGGTCTTGATATTGATGATCACCTTCTCGCCCATCTCGAGCCGGCCCTCGAGCGTGGCCGAGCCCATGTGCGGCAGCAGCAGCACGTTGGGCAGTTCGCGCAGGCGGGGGTTGATGTCGTGGCCGTGCTCGTAGACGTCGAGGCCGGCGCCGGCGAGCTCGCCCGAGCGCAGCATCCGGGTCAGCGCGTTTTCGTCGATCACCTCGCCGCGGGCAGTGTTCACGACATAGGCAGAAGGTTTCATCAGCTTGAGCCGGCGGGCGTTCATCAGGTGGAAGGTCGAGGGCGTGTGCGGCACGTTGATCGACAGGATGTCGATCCGGGTCAGCATCTGGTCGAGGCTCTCCCACCAGGTGGCCTTGAGTTCGGCCTCGATGTCGGGGTGGACCCGGCGCCGCGCGTGGTAGTGCACGTCGAGGTGGAACGCTGCGGCTCGGGTCGCGATGGCGCGGCCGATACGGCCGAGCCCGAGGATGCCGAGGCGCTTGCCGGCGATGCGGTGGCCGAGCAGGGCCGTGGGCGACCAGCCCTGCCAGTCGCCGCGCTGCATCAATTGCGCGCCCTCCTGCACCCGGCGCGGGGCCGAGAGGATCAGCGCCATCGCCATGTCGGCGGTGTCCTCGGCGAGCACCCCGGGGGTGTTGGTTACCAGGATGCCGCGGCGCAGCGCGGTGGCGACGTCGATGTGGTCGAAGCCGGCGCCGTAGTTGGCGATCAGCTTGAGCCGCTCGCCGGACTGCGCCAGCAGGCGCTGGTCGATCCGGTCGGTGATCGTCGGCACCAGTACGTCGGCGCGGCCCAGCGCCGCCGCGATCTCCTCCGCGCCGAACGGGCGGTCCTCCGGGTTTAGCTCGACGTCGAAAAGTTCGCGCAGCCGCGCCTCGACCGGCTCGGGCAGGCGGCGTGTGACGACGACTTTCAACCGGTTGGAGGCCATGCGGATTCCTGTTCCTCTGGGGTCGGCTCTTCGGTATTGTGCCGGATAATTGCACGGGAGGGTTTGGAATATCCAGACACTTCCCGGCGTGAGATGGCTCAGAGCAGGTGCCGAAAATGGCCTCATCCGCCGCGCGCAGGCTGTGTGCGACCTCGCTGATCCTGATCGCTTCCGCGCTCGCTTCCGCCGCGCCGCTGGGCGCCGCGGGCGACGCGGCGCTGGGGCCGGTGACCAACATGCCGCTGCCACGCTTCGTCTCGATGCGCGCCGAGACCGCGAACGCGCGGCGCGGCCCGAGTCTCAGCCACCGGGTCGACTGGACCTTCCTGCGCCGCGGCCTGCCGCTGGAGGTCACGGCCGAATATGGCAACTGGCGCCGGGTGCGCGACGCCGAGGGCGCCGGCGGCTGGGTGCACCACACCCTGCTGTCGGGTGTGCGCACGGTGCTCGTGCAGGGCGAAGGTCCGGCGCCGTTGCGCGCCGGCGCCAGCGAGGCGGCGGCGATCCGCGCCTTCGCCGAGCCCGGCGTGGTGGCGCGGCTCGAAGCCTGCGCCGGGGACTGGTGCGAACTCAGCGCCGACGGGGCTGCGGGCTGGGCACCGCGCGCCGCGCTTTGGGGCGTCGGTCCCGATGAGGCCATCGAGTGAAACGGGTCGTCGTCCAGGTCGCCGTCCGCGCCGCCGTGGCCGACCGCAACCGGCGGGTGCGGCGCGAGATCAGGGCGACGCGCGCCGCAGCCGGATTACGACATCGACGCGCGCCACCGTCGCTCCGCGCGGCGGGACCGGGTCGCTGGCGAGCCGCACCGCCTCGTTCGGCGCATCGGTCAGCCGACCGTCTTCCTCCCAATAATAGTGCGGATGTTCGTCGACCCGGGTGTCGAAATACGATCGCGAGCCGTCCACCGTCACCTCGGTCATGAGACCCACGTCGCAGAAGGCGCGCAGCGTGTTGTAGACCGTCGCGAGCGAGACTGGGGCGCCCCGCCCGGCGGCCGCTTCGAAAAGGCTCTCGGCGGTGACGTGGCGGTTGCGGCCGTCTCCGACCAGCAATTCGGCGAGGGCGAGGCGCTGGCGGGTTGGCCGCAGACACGCGCCGGAAAGCCACGCTAGCGCACGCTCGCGTGCGCACGTTGAAAATCCCCCGCTTGGCCGGATGTCTTCGGTCATTGCTAGCTTAGCCTTACATCATCCAGCCAGGATTTCCAGTCAAAAGCGGGGCGTAGCGATCGCCGGCGGCGGCTGTCGCGCCCAAGTCGAGCCGGAGTCGCGACCGGCCTGACCCTTGCACGCCGGCGTCAAGCGGTGCTAGAGGCGGCGCGACACCGGCGCGCTTGCCGGCGTATGGGGCCCGGGGCATGGCGGATCGGCCGACGAGCATCGACTACGAGGGCCTGCTCGCCTGCGCCCGCGGTGAAATGTTCGGGCCTGGCAACCCGCAACTGCCGCTGCCGCCGATGCTGATGGTCGACCGCATCACCGAAATCTCGGCGGACGGCGGCGCGCAGGGCAAGGGACACGTGGTCGCCGAGTTCGACGTCCGGCCCGACCTGTGGTTCTTCGCCTGCCACTTCGTCGGCGATCCGGTGATGCCGGGCTGCCTCGGGCTCGACGCGCTGTGGCAGCTGACCGGGTTCAACCTCGGCTGGCGCGGAATGCAGGGGCGGGGGCGCGCGCTGGGGGTCGGCGAGGTGAAGTTCTCCGGCATGGTCACGCCGAAGGTCGTGCGGGTGGAGTATCGGGTGACCCTCACGCGTATCATCGACCGCAAGCTCAAGCTCGGCGTCGCCGATGGCGAGATGCGCGCCGACGGCGCGCTGATCTATGTCGTCTCCGACATGAAGGTCGGCCTTTTCCAGGAATAGGAGGCGCCGATGCGCCGCGTCGTCATCACCGGGATCGGCATCGTCTCCTCGATCGGCAACGACGCCGAAGCGGTGGCCGCGTCGCTGAAGGCCGGGCGCTCGGGCGTCAGCTTCGCGCCCGACCATGCCGAGCACGGCTTTCGCAGCCAGGTCCAGGGCAAGCCCGACCTCGAGCCGTCCGAGCACATCGACAAGCGGCAGATGCGCTTCATGGGCGACGGGGCGGCGTTCAACTATCTCGCGATGGAACAGGCGATCGCCGACAGCGGGCTGGAGGCGGGCGACGTCGCCAACGAACGCACCGGGCTGATCATGGGCTCGGGCGGGCCCTCGACGAAGAACCTCTTCGAAGCGCACCGCATCGTCATCGAGAAGGGTGCGCCGAAGCGGATGGGGCCGTTCATGGTCACGCGGGGCATGTCCTCGACCAACTCGGCCTGTCTCGCGACGCCGTTCAAGATCAAGGGGGTGAACTACTCGATCACCTCGGCCTGTTCGACGAGCGCGCACTGCATCGGCAACGCGACCGAGCTGATCCAGTGGGGCAAGCAGGACATCGTGTTCGCCGGCGGCGGTGAGGAACTGGACTGGACGCTGTCGTGCCTGTTCGACGCGATGGGCGCGATGAGTTCGAAGTACAACGACACGCCCCAGACCGCGAGCCGGGCCTATGACGCGACGCGCGACGGCTTCGTGATCGCGGGCGGCGGCGGGGTCGTGGTGCTCGAGGAACTCGAGCACGCGCTGGCGCGGGGCGCGAAGATCTACGCCGAGGTCACCGGCTACGGCGCCACCTCGGACGGCTACGACATGGTGGCGCCGTCGGGCGAGGGTGGGGAGCGGGCGATGCGGCTGGCGATCTCGACCATCGGCAACCGCAAGGTCGGCTACGTGAACAGCCACGGCACCTCGACGCCGGTCGGTGACATCTCCGAGGTCGAGGCGATCCGGCGGGTGTTCGGGGACGCGATGCCGGCGATCTCGTCGACCAAGTCGCTGACCGGGCATTCCCTGGGCGCGACCGGGGTGCAGGAGGCGATCTATTGCCTGCTGATGCTGCGCGACGATTTCATCGCCGCGTCGGCGAACATCACCGAGCTCGATCCTGCGCTGAAGCCGGGCGAGATCGTCACGACGCGGGTCGACGGCGCGGGGCTCGACACCGTGATCTCGAACTCGTTCGGGTTCGGCGGCACCAACGCCACGCTGGCGCTGAGCCGCTTTCATGGCTGAACCGGGGCTGATGGCGGGCAAGCGCGGCCTGGTGATGGGGGTCGCGAACGACCACTCCATCGCCTGGGGTATCGCGCAAATGCTGGCCGCCCATGGCGCGGAGATGGCCTTTAGCTATCAGGGCGACGGCTTCCGGCGGCGGGTGCAGCCGCTGGCCGAGACGCTGGGCGCTACCATCGTGCTGCCGGCGGACGTGCAGGATCCGGCCTCGCTCGACGCACTGTTCGCGCGGCTGGCGGCGGACTGGGGCCGGCTCGACTTTCTGGTGCACGCGATCGCCTTTGCCGACAAGGCCGAGCTCGACGGGCGGTTCCTCGACACCAGCCGGGCGAACTTCCTCAATTCTCTGGACATCTCCTGCTACAGCCTGGTCGACCTGACCCGGCGGGCGGCGCCGCTGATGACGGCGGGCGGCGCGATCGTGACCCTGAGCTACATCGGAGCGCAGCGGGTGACGCCGAACTACAACGTGATGGGCGTGGCCAAGGCGGCGTTGGAGAGCGCGGTGCGGTATCTGGCGAACGATCTTGGGCCGGCTCGGGTGCGGGTCAACGCGATCTCGCCCGGGCCGATGCGCACGCTGGCGGGGGCGGCGATCGCCGGGGCGCGCAAGGTCTACCGCGCCGCCGAGGCGAACGCGCCGCTGCGCGCCAACGCCACGCTCGAGGCAGTGGGCGGGACGGCGCTGTATCTGTTGTCCGATCTCGGGGCCTGCACCACCGGCGAGGTGATCTTCGTCGATGGCGGCTACCACGTCACCGGCATGGCGCAGCCGGATAGGTTGGGTGCATCCTGACTATTCGCCTCCACGCAATGGTCGCACGAGCAAGGCCCTCGTTGCTCTCGGCAACGATGTATTAGTTCACAGTGAATGACAAACGCGCTGTGGAGTGAGCGGTCGTATTG
>JANOEW010000062.1:0-5077 GCA_031413475.1 Amaricoccus sp. | reverse complement strand
GGCCGGCCTCGTAGCGCAGGGACAGCGAGAGACCGTCGATCTTGGGCTCGGCGGTGTAGGCCAGCGGCGCGTCGGCGGCGATGCCGAGGAAGCGGCGCACCCGGGTGTCGAAGTCGACTACCTCGGCGACGGCGAAGGCGTTCTCGAGGCTGAGCATCGGCCGGGCGTGGCGGACCTTGGCGAAGGCCTCGGAAGGCGCGGCCCCGACCCGGTCCGAGGGGCTGTCGGGGCGGCGAAGTTCCGGGAAGCGCGCCTCGATCGTGGCGTTGCGGCGCTTCAGGGCGTCGTAGGCGGCGTCATCGATGTGGGGCGCGTCCTCGCCGTGGTAGGCGCGGTCGGCCTCGGCGATCGCGGCGGCGAGCGTGACGAGTTCGTCCGCCGCCTCCGCGGGCGTCAGCGCCTCGACCGGGCGGGCCGGTAGCCGGCTTTCAGCGTGAATATTCGTCAAGGCATTGATGACGTTGAGAAACTGATTCGTTACCGAAACCTTGCGGGGGGTGGCCCTTCTCAGGCCGGCCCCGCGCCGGCGGCGTTCAGACCAGGGCCGCGTCCAGCGTGATCTCGGCGTTGAGCACCTTCGAGACCGGGCAGCCTTCCTTGGCGGTCTTCGCGGCCTCCTGGAAGGCGGCGGCGTCGGCCCCGGGAATGCGGGCCCGCACGGTGAGGTGGACTGCGGTGATCGCGAACCCGCCCTCCACCGGCACGACGGTCAGCGCGGCCGAGGTCGAGATCTCGTCGGCGGTCATGCCCTTGGAGCCCAGAAAGCCCGACAGCGCCATGGAGTAGCAGGCGGCGTGGGCGGCGCCGATCAGCTCCTCAGGGTTGGTGCCCTTCTCGTCGCCGAACCGCTTGGCGAAGCCGTAGGGCACGGCGGCCAGCACGCCCGATTCGGTCGAGACCGTGCCGGCGCCATCCTTGATGCCGCCCTTCCAGACGGCGGATCCGGTGCGTTTCATGCTGGTCTCCCTCGGGTAATTTGACGCACGTTCCTAGCAGCCGGGGTTGCGGCGGGGAAGCCTGTCACGGCGGCACGGATCACTGGTAGCGCCACTCCTCGGGCGCCCAGGCGAACGCGTCGCCGTCGCGAACGACATGGCCGAGCGTCGGGAACGGCAGATGGGTGGCGGTCATCAGCATCCCGTCGGCGGCGGCCATGTCGAGCATCGCGGCGCGGGTGGCGGCGGCCTGGGCGGGGTCGGCGTCGAAGGCGATCCCGGCCTGGGGGTTGCCGAACTGCAGCGCCGCGATCGCGACCGCGTCGCCCGCCACCAGGACCTGCGCGTCGCCCGAAGCGATGCGGTAACCGGCGTGGCCGGGGGTGTGCCCGGGCAGCGGCAGGCTGGTGACGCCCGGCGCCACCTCGGCCTCGCCCTCGAAGGTCGCGAAGCGGTCGCCGTAGCGCTCGGCGGTGAGCCGGGCGCGGGCGAAGAACGGCTGGAAGTCCGCCGGGGCGGTCGAGGCGATGGCCTCGTCGGTCCAGAAGACCAGGTCGGCGGCGTGCAGGCGAACCTCGGCGTTGGGGAAGGCAACGGCGTCGCCGGCGATCATGCCGCCGAGATGGTCGGGATGCATGTGAGTGAGCAGGACCGTATCGATGTCCTCGGGCGCGACCCCGAGCGCGGCGAGCCCGGCGGCGAGGCGGCCCAGGGTCGGGCCGAACAGATCCGACGTGCCGGCGTCGATGAGAATGGTGCGCCCGCCGCCCTGCAGCAGATGCGCGGTCACGCCGATGGGGATCGGCGCGGCGGGGTCGAGGTGAGCGGTCTCGAGCGCGGCGGCGGTTTGCTCGGGGGCGATGTTGATCAGCATGCCCTGGTCGAGCCCGAGATAGCCGTCCGAGATCGCGGTGAGCGTCAGTTCGCCGATGAGCCGCGGGTAGACGGCGACGAGGCCGGGCGCCGCGGCGCCCTCGGCGGTCTGCGCCGCGGCGGGCAGGGCCAGCAGCCGGGGCAGCGCGAGCGCGGCGGCCCCGGCGAGCAGGAGGGTCCGGCGAGTCGGATGGAGTTGCATCGGGGGCGTTCCTTGACTGGGACGGCGTTCAGCCGCCGGTGTGGCTCATGTGGCGCGAGACCTGGCCGGCGACAGTCTGGCGGGCGTAGTCGAAATCGTGGCCCCTGGGCTTGCGGGCGATCGCGGCGCGGATCGCGGCGACCAGCGGCGCGTCGTCGGTGGGGTAGGCGCGCAGCGGCGCGCGCAGGTCGGCGTCGTCCTCCTGACCGAGGCACATGTAGAGCTGGCCGGTGCAGGTCAGCCGCACGCGGTTGCAGCTTTCGCAGAAGTTGTGGGTCAGCGGCGTGATGAAGCCGACGCGACCGCCGGTCTCGGCGACGCGCACGTAGCGGGCCGGGCCGCCGGTGCGCTCGGGCGTGTCGGTCAGGCGCCAGCGGGTCTCGAGTTCGGCGCGCAGGTCGGCGAGCGACCAATACTGGTCGAGCCGGTCGTCGGCGCCAAGGTCGCCCATCGGCATCACCTCGATGAAGGTGAGGTCGAAGCCCCGGTCACCGCACCAGGCGACCATGTCGTGGACTTCCGTGTCGTTGACGCCCTTGAGCGCGACGGCGTTGATCTTGACCTCGAGCCCGGCCGCGACGGCGGCGTCGATCCCGTCGAGCACCTGAGGCAGGCGGCCCCAGCGGGTAATGGCGGCGAACTTAGCGGGGTCGAGCGTGTCGAGCGAGACGTTGACGCGGCGCACGCCGCAGTCGGCGAGTTCGGCGGCATGGCGGGCGAGCTGGCTGCCGTTCGTCGTCAGGGTCAGCTCCTTCAGGGCGCCGCTGGCGAGGTGGCGCGTCATGGCGCGGAAGAAGGTCATGACGCCCTTGCGAACCAGCGGCTCGCCACCGGTGACACGCAGCTTCTCGACGCCGAGCCCGACGAAGGCGGAGCACAGGCGGTCTAGCTCCTCCAGCGTCAGCAGCTCCGCTTTCGGCAGGAACTCCATGTGCTCGGACATGCAATAGACGCAGCGAAAATCGCAGCGGTCGGTGACCGAAACGCGCAGATAAGAGATCGCCCGGGCGAAGGGGTCGATCAGTCGCGGCATCTGGGTCACGCTACGCCCTCCCCGCGCTGAATTCCAATTTAAACAGCCGCGGCGGCGGGTCAAGCGGCGCCTTGGCGCCGCGGTCGGATTCGGGTCGCGCCCGGTCACTTGATCGGGGAGACCGCGCCGTCGTTCAGGCCGCGCATCACCAGCATGAACATCGGCGAGAGCACGAAGACGAAGCCGGTGAGCGCGATCAGGTAGGCGAGGCCGGAGCGGAGCCGCGAGACCCGGTTGAGGGTCCGGAAGGCCCCCCAGCAGATCAGCGGCCAGACGAACAGGATCAGAATCTGCGCGAGGATGAACAGCAGGATCGCGGCGGCGAGCGCAGGCCTTTCCCGGATCAGCTCGTCGATGACCGCGTCCGGAAGCACGCCGCTGGCATACCAGGTCGCCGCCGCCGCGCGGTCGTAGGTCGTGAGCGCGCCGCCGGTCATGATCAGCAGCACGATGCCCGCCAGGTAAAGCGGACCGATCAGATACAGATAGGCGCTGAGGTTGACCTCGAAGCCGGCGGCGCCGCCGACCAGCCGGAAGGCGGCCATGATGATCGCCGCCCCGAGCAGGATCGCGAGGATCTTGAAGGCGACCATCGAGCCGGCGGCGCTGGTGAAGCGCGCGGCGTCGGCGGCGAGCGGGGCCTGGAGCAGAAAGCCGAGCGTCACGGTCAGCCCGACGAAGGCCAGCGCCTTGCCGAGCCGGTTCTCCTCGGGCGTGACCAGCGCGACGATCGTCGTCTTCGGCGCGCTCGACATCGCGACCAGAACCGGGATGTACTGGGTCAGGCTGCGCCAGAGGACTTCGACGAGGTCCTTCATCGGGCGGCGTGGCTCGCCGGGCGGGGCCGGGCGCGATCGGGGCGCGAGCCCATACGTGTTGCTTTCCTGAGCGCACCATCATGATACGCTGCGCCGGACGGGGCATCAATCCGCGTGCGCGGGCGCCGGCCGGGCGCGCCGCCGCGAAAGGACGCGCAATGAGCCGAATGGGCGGTCTGCTCGAACCCGGCGCCAGCTGGGAGGCGATGCGTTCGCGGTTCCGCTGGCCGCGGCCGCGGCGCTACAACATCGCGGTGGCGGCCTGCGAGCGGTGGGCGCGGGTGGCGTCGGAGCGGCTGGCGCTGCGCGACCTGCGGCCCGACGGCGCGGTGCGCGACTGGAGCTACGGCCAGCTCGCGCGGGCGTCGCGGCGGCTTGCGAACGCGTTCCGGGCCCACGGGATCGGACCGGGCGATCGGGTCGCGGTGCTGTTGCCGCAATCGCCCGAGGCGCTGCTGACGCATCTGGCGGCCTACCGCCTCGGCGCGATCGCCGCCCCGCTCTCGACCCTGTTCGTCGCCGACGGGCTGCGGTTCCGGCTGGCGGACGCGGGCGCGAAGGCGCTGGTGACCGACGGGGCGAATCTGGGCAAGGCGCTGGAAATCCGCGGCGATCTGCCGGCGCTGTCCGCGATCTTCTGCGTCGACGACCGCGCGGGCGGCGCGCTCGGCTTCTGGCAGGAGCTGGGCAGGGCGGCGGACGCCTGCCCGATGGTCGCGACCGGGCCGGACGATCCGGCGTTGTTGTCCTACACCTCCGGCACGACCGGGGCGCCGAAGGGGGCGTTGCACGGGCATCGGGTCCTGATCGGCCATCTGCCGGGCATCTCGCTCGCCCACGAGGGGCTGGGGCGGGCGGGCGACTGCCTGTGGACGCCGGCGGACTGGGCCTGGATGGGCGGGCTGACCAACGTGTTGCTGCCCGGGCTCGCCGCCGGCGTGCCGGTGGTGGCGCACCGGATGGCGAAGTTCGATCCGGAGCGAGCCTTGGCGCTGATGCGCGATCTGGGGGTGCGCAACGCCTTCCTGCCGCCGACCGCGCTGAAGCTGATGCGCCAGGCGGGGGTGGCGGCGGTTCCCGGGCTGCGCACGGTCGCCTCGGCCGGCGAGCCGCTGGGGGCGGAGCTGCTCGACTGGGCGCGCGGCGTGTTCGGGCGCACGATCAACGAGTTCTACGGCCAGACCGAGTGCAACGCGGTGCTCGGCAACTGCGCCGC
>JANOEW010000061.1:0-1993 GCA_031413475.1 Amaricoccus sp. | reverse complement strand
GCAGTTGAGCAGTTGATAAGTTGATCAGTCGAGCGAAGACCGCGCCTTCCGCAAAGGGCCGGCCTTGAAGCCTGCGAACCGTTGAGCACGAGCGGGCGGACCCGTAAGCCCGCCGAGTACAGACCGGCGGGGCTCGCGCCGGCTCGGCGCGCGCGGTATCTCTGGCGCCAACGCGGCGACGGAGGGAGAGGCAGATGTCGGATACGCTGGAGACCCTGTTCGCGCCGCATCCTGACGATGCGCCGGCCATCGGGGCGCCCGATCGGCCCTGGCTGACCTTCGGCGGACTGCGCACGCTGGTCGGCGCGACCCGGGTAGCGCTCGCCGCCGCGGGCGTGGGGCGCGGCGACCGGGTGGCGATCGTGCTGCCGAACGGGCCGGAGATGGCCGCCGCCTTCGTGACGATCGCCCAGAGCTCGACCACCGCGCCGCTCAATCCCGCCTATCGGGCGGAGGAGATCGACTTCTACCTCGGCGACCTCGGGGCGAAGGCGATCGTGCTGCCCGCGGACTATGCGGGCCCGGCGCTCGAAGCCGCGGGGCGGCGCGGGCTGACCGTGCTGCGGCTGGACGTCGATCCGGCGGGGCCCGCCGGAACCTTCGTGCTGACCGCCGAGGGCGCAGCAGAGGCCGGAAATGCGGCGGCGGCCGGCCCGGACGACGTGGCGCTTATCCTGCACACCTCGGGCACCACGTCGCGGCCGAAGATCGTGCCGCTGCTGCAGCGCAACCTCGCCGCGTCGGCGCGCCATATCGGCACGGCGCTGGATCTCGCGCCGACGGACCGCTGCCTGAACGTCATCCGCTGTTTCACATCCACGGACTGTTGGCGGCGGTGTCGGCCAGCCTCGCCGCCGGCGGGTCGGTCTGGTGCGCGCCGGGCTTCGACGCGCTGCGCTTCTTCGGCTGGCTCGAGGCGGCCCGGCCGACGTGGTATACGGCGGTGCCGACGATGCACCAGGCGATCCTGGCGCGGGCGCCACGCAATGCGGAGGTCATCGCGCGAGCGGGTCTGCGGCTGATCCGGTCTTCGTCGGCCTCGTTGCCGCCGCAGGTGATGCTGGCGCTGGCGGAGACGTTCGGCGCGCCGGTGATCGAGAGCTACGGCATGACCGAGGCGGCGCATCAGATGGCGTCGAACCCGCTGCCGCCGCGGGCGCAGAAGCCGGGCTCGGTGGGGGTCGCGGCCGGGCCCAAAATGCGCGTCGCCCACGAGGCCGAGGACCGGCTGCTTCCGGCGGACTCGACCGGCGAGGTGGTGATTTCGGGGCCGAACGTGACGCCGGGCTACGAGGGCAACCCGGAGGCGAACGCGCGCAGCTTCTTCGCGGCGGAGGGGCGGCGCTGGTTCCGCACCGGCGACCAGGGCGGGTTCGACGCGGAAGGCTATCTGCGCCTGACCGGGCGGCTGAAGGAGATCATCAACCGCGGCGGCGAGAAGGTCAGCCCGCTCGAGGTCGACGCGGTGTTGATGGACCACCCGGCGGTGGCGCAGGTGGTGACCTTCGCGCTGCCGCATCCGAAGCTCGGCGAGGAGGTCGCGGCGGCGGTGGTGCTGCGCGAGGGCGCGCGCGCCACCGACCAGGAGATCCGCGCTTTCGCGCAGGGACGGCTCGCCGACTTCAAGGTCCCGCGGCGGGTGGTGATCCTGACGGAGATCCCCAAGGGCGCGACCGGCAAGCTGCAGCGCATCGGGCTCGCGCAGAAGCTCGGCCTGATCGCCAAAGCCTGATCGGCGGATGCGGATCTGCATCTTCGGCGCCGGGGCGATCGGCGGGTATCTGGGCGCGAAGCTGGCGAGAGCCGGGGCCGCGGTCAGCCTCGTCGCCCGCGGACCGCATCTCGCGGCGATGCGGACGAGCGGCCTGACCCTGATCGAGGCGGGGTCGAGCGTCGCCGTCCCGGTCGCCGTGTCCGACGACCCGTCGACGCTCGGTCCGCAGGACTATGTCGTTATCACCCTCAAGGCGCATTCCGTCCCGGCCGCGGCGCC
>JANOEW010000060.1:0-7079 GCA_031413475.1 Amaricoccus sp. | reverse complement strand
GCGGCGGCATCAGTCGCAAGATCACCAACGTCGCCGACCGCAAGAAGCTCAAGGAGATCTCGGGCTCAATATCCGTGCCGCAGGGCGCCGGCCTGATCATCCGCACCGCTGGCGCCAGCCGCACAAAGACCGAGATCAAGCGCGACTACGAATACCTGCTGCGCCAGTGGGAGCAGATCCGCGACCTGACGCTCAAGTCGATCGCCCCCGCGCCGATCTACGAGGAAGGCAGCCTGATCAAGCGCGCGATCCGCGACCTCTACAGCCGTGAGATGGACGAGATCCTAGTCGACGGCGAGCGCGGTTACCGCGAGGCCAAGGACTACATGAAGATGCTCATGCCTTCGCACGCGAAGAACGTGAAGCACTACGCAGAGCCCCTGCCGCTGTTCTCGCGCTTCCAGGTCGAGAGCTACCTGAGCGCGATGTTCAACCCGACGGTTCAGCTGAAATCCGGCGGCTACATCGTGATCGACGTAACCGAGGCGCTGGTCGCGATCGACGTGAACTCCGGCCGGGCCACCCGCGAGGCCTCGATCGAGGAGACCGCGCTCAAGACCAACCTCGAGGCCGCCGAGGAGGCTGCGCGCCAGATGCGGCTGCGCGACCTCGCCGGCCTGATCGTGATTGACTTCATCGACATGGAGGACCGCAAGAACAACGCGGCCGTCGAGAAGCGGCTGAAGGACAAGCTCAAGACCGATCGCGTCCGCATCCAGTTGGGGCGCATCTCCGGCTTCGGCCTGATGGAGATGTCGCGCCAGCGCCTGCGCCCCGGCATGATCGAGGCCACCACCAAGTCCTGCCCGCACTGCCACGGCACCGGCCGGGTGCGCTCGGACGATTCGATGGCGCTCGCGCTCCTGCGCGAGATCGAGGAGGAGGGCGTGCGCGCACGCTCCAAAGAGGTGCTGATCGTCGCTCCGGTCGAGATCGCCAACTACCTGCTGAACCAGAAACGCGAGCATATCGCGATGATCGAACTGCGCTTCGGCCTGTCGGTTCGGGTCGAGGGCTCCGCCTCGCTGATCAGCCCCGACTACCGGATCGAGCGCTTCAAGACCGCCTCGCGCATCATCCCGGTCGCGCCCGTGCTCGACGTGCCAAAGGTGGCCTACCCCGACGACGACGAAATCGGGACCGAAGTCGAGGAGGACACCGACGTCGAGGAGACCGAGGACGAGGCCGTCGACGACGCGCCCGCTGCCGAACTCGCCGGGTCGGAAAAAGGCGTCGGCAAGCGCCGCCGCCGCCGCCGCCGCCGCGGCGGTGCGCGCGGCGAGGGCGAGGCCGCTACGGACCGAGCCGCCGAGGCGGCGGACGCCGGACCCCAGGGCGACGCGGCAGGCCACGTCGACGAACAGGTCGACGGGCCAGTCGCCGAGCCCGTCGTCGCGGCTGTCGCCCCGGCCGAGCGCGGACGGTCGCGCCGGCGCTCGCGCAGCCGCGGGACCGAAGCCGGGCTCGCCGCCGATGCGCCCGCACGCGCCGACTCGGCTTTTGCCGAGGCGATCGACACCGGCGAGCAGACCCCCGAGATCGTTCAGGTGCCCGAGTCCGACGCGCCGCAGCGCCGTGGCCGGGCCCGAACGCGCGCGGCTGTCGCAGCAATGATCACTCAGGCGGACGAACCCGTCGCCGGATCGCCCGCCCCGGACGCGGTAGCGCCCGTCGCCGCCGAAGCCACACCCGTGGCGGACGTCGCCGAAACGCCCGAACCGGACTATGCCCCCGAGCGACACCGAGAGGTGGCCTACGCTGAATCGCGGAGTCCCGTTCTCGCCGAATCCAACCCGGTCGAAGCCGAAGGCGACCCGATCGAAGTCGAAGCGGAAGGCGATCCGGTCGAAGTTGGAGCCGAAGCCGCGCCGGCCGAAGCCGAGGCCGGACCCAAACGCCGCGGCTGGTGGTCTCGCGCGATCAGCGGCGCCTGACCCGGCATTGATCGGGACCGGTCACCGGCTGGTCCCGATCGTGTTGTCCCGGCAGATCACGCGGCCACGTCGATCGCGCGCGGGCCATGGAAGCATCAAAGCTCCTCGATCCGCAGCGCCACCGGCGCGGCGCGACACACGTCGAGCGCGGCGATGCGCGCCAGCGCCGCGTCGAGCGCGGCGCGGCGGGTCTTGTGGGTCACGATCAGCACCGGCGCCTCTTCGGTCGCGTGCTCGTATTGGCGCATCCGGTTGATCGAGACGCCGGCGTCGCCGAGCGCCGCCGCGACCTTGGCCAGAACACCCGGCGCGTCGGTCAGCGCGAGGCGCAGGTAATGCGCCGCCTCGGTCCCGTCCACGGCTCGCCGCGGGCGGGCGAGGCTCGCGGCGGGCCGGCCGAAGGCCGGCATCCGGAGCCCGCGCGCCACGTCGATCACGTCGCCGAGGATGGCCGAGGCCGTTGGCCCCGCGCCGGCGCCCGGCCCGCGGTAGATGGTCTGGCCGACGAAGTCGCCCTCGACCACCACCATGTTGGTCACGCCCTCCAGCGTGCCGAGCGGCGAGCGGCTCGGCACCAGGCAAGGCTGGGTGCGCGCCTCGAGCCCCTCGGCCGTCAGGCGCGCCACCCCGAGCAGCTTGATCCGGTACCCCATGTCGGCGGCCTGGCCGATGTCGGTCAGGCTGACCCGCTCGATGCCTTCGACCTGCACGCCGGGAAAGTCGACCCGCGTGCCGAAGGCCGCGGCGGCGAGCAGCGCCAGCTTCTGCGCCGCGTCGACGCCGCCGACGTCGAAGGCGGGGTCGGCCTCGGCGTATCCCAGCCGCTGCGCGGTTTCCAGCGCCGTGGCGTAGGCGACCCCGGTCACCTCCATCTGCGTCAGGATATAGTTGCAGGTGCCGTTCAGCACCCCCATGACCCGAGTGATCGCGTTGCCGGCCAGCCCCTCGGTCAGCGCCTTGACGATCGGAATTCCACCGGCCACCGCCGCCTCGAAGCGCAGCGCCACGCCCGCGGCCTCGGCCGCCTCGGCCAACTGCTGCCCGTGACGGGCCAGCATCGCCTTGTTGGCGGTGACGACGTGCCTGCCCCGGGCGATGGCGGTCTCGGCGACCGCCTTGGCCGGCCCGTCCTCGCCGCCGATCACCTCGACGACGAGGTCCACGTCGGCGCGCCGCGCCAGCGCCACCGGGTCGTCCTCCCAGGCGTAGACGGACAGGTCCATGCCGCGGTCGCGGCTGCGCGAGCGCGCCGAGATCGCAGAAATCTCCACCGGCCGGCCGGCGCGCGCGGCGATCAGCGCGCCGTGGGTCTGCACCATCCGCACGACCCCGGCCCCGACGGTGCCGAGGCCGGCGATGGCGATGCGCAGGGGTTCGGGCATGGGGCGCTCCGGTCAGCTCGTCGTCGGGCTCCCGACGTATGCGACGGCCCCCGCGCCCGCAATCGAGAATCGGCGGCTCGCCCGGCGGATCAGACCGTGCTTTTCGGATAGCCGAACAGCTCGAAGTCGGCCGCATAGACCCGGTTGACGATGGCGCGACCCTCCGCGTCATAGGCTCCGGCGAGCGTCTTGTGCGAGTCCGTGCGTGGCCCGGAGCGGCGCATCGCCATCGGCGCGCCCGGGGCGAACAGCCGCTCGACCACGAAGCCGAGATCGCGGTCGATGGTCTCCAGTTTGCCCACGAAATCGAAGCGCTCCACCGGCAGCAGCAGCAGGTCCGCCTGCGGCGCCCAATGCGCGTCGCTCAGCGCGCCGCCGTCGTCGAGAAAGCGCAGGAAGTCGATGAAGGCGGGCGGATCGGCGCCGACCCGGCCGAGCCAGTCATAGAACGGACGCGCCTGCTTGCGCTTGCGCACGACCTTGTCCGCAAAGGCCGACAGCGCCCGGCCGTAGGGATCGCGCACGAAGGTAAAGCGAAAGGCCTCGGCCAGGCCCGCAACCTGCCCCGCGCTCATGCGCGAGGGCCGCAGGAACCGGCTTTTCTTGCGATTCCGCGACAGCGGCTTGTGGAATTCGGAATAGGCCCCGAGCGTGGCCATCACCGTCGAGTTCGCGGCCTTCGGGATGCGGTTGAAGAAAAATCCGTCTGCCGGCGAGTAGGCCCCGCGCAGGTCCACGGTGAACAGCCCGAGCGGCCCGGCGTAGGGAAAGGCGCGGTAGAACGGCAGCGCCAGCGCTGCAAGGTCGCGCGCGCGCCGGTTCAGCTCCCGGTCGATCGCTCCAAGCGGACCCAGGACCGCGCGCGCCAGCGGCGAGCGGGTGACCCGGTCGGGCCGCCTCACGGAAAGACCTGCGCCACCTCGTACATCACTGGCTCGAAGCTGCGGCACAGCTTGGTGATCTCGCGGTTGCGCGCGCGCATCTCGTCCGAGCGCAGCACCGCCAGATAGTCCTCGCGCCGGCGCCATTGCGAATAGTTGGCGATCCGGGTCTGCGCGTCGTTCACATGCAGCCCCGCCGCGATGAAGCCGGGCTGGTGTCGGATGAAGCTCGCATAGGCGTCATCGAGCAGATCGAGCAGATCCTGGCAGGTGCCGGGCGACATCTCGAAGGTGGTGATGATGGTCTGCAGTTCGGCGTCGCGGGTGATCGTCGGCATCGGACCCTCCCCGGCCCCTCGGACGACCCGATCCTAGCGCGCAATCCGCCGCCGCCGCCACGGCAATCGTCGGCGGCGGCTCCGGATCAGCGGCCGGGCGCCTCGGCGGACGCGGACACGAAGCCCGGCAGCGCCGCCGCCGCTCCGGCGCGCTCGTCGCCGATCTCGCGCACCTGCAAGTCCTCGATCCGCACCACCGCGCCGCAGACCCCGACGAGATCGAGGCCGACATGGGCATAGAGCGCGCGCTCGTCCCAGACCAGGGTCACGCCGGGCCGCGCGCTCCGGGCGATGACGAGGCGCAGTTCGGTCACCGTCTCATGGGCGACGAGTGCGACCAGCGGGCCCTTGCCGGGCAGATCGGTCAGGCCCCGCCCGCCCAGCCCCCCCGCCCAGGCCGCGACCCGCGCCGCCGGCAGCGGCCCGCGCAGCGCCTTGAGACGCACACGCACCTCAACTACGGCGCCGCGCCGGATCGGCAACTCGCCCATGTAGCGCAACCGCTGCGCGCGTTCGATGGTCCGAAGTTCGAGGCAATCGCCGAAATCGGCGTCGGCGCGAGCGATCCGCGCCGCCTCGCACGTCTCGTAACTGGTCGAGGTCGGCGTGCCGTCGCCACGCGACCAGTCGCACAGCCCCTCGGCGAACGACGGCGGCGTCAGATCGGGCGCATGGATGAGGCCTGCGACCATGGACGAGGGATCCTCCGCTCGGGCGCCGCCCCGCGCGACGCCACAACCTCGTATCACTACTACGCGGCGGTTAACGCGAGGTTAATCCACGCGCGCATCAGGCCCCGGTGTCGCCGGGCCGGCGCACGACGACGCCGTTGATCTGCCAGCCGCCCTCGCCCGCGACCATCTCGTATTCCAGCACGAACAGCGCCCCGGTGGAGTCGGTCACGACCACGCTCTGGACGGTGCGCCCGCCGCGGCTCTCGAGCCCCGAGAAGCGCACCTCCGCCGGCCGCCAGACCATGGGATAGCCGGTCTGCACCATTTCGCCGAACCGCTCGGGGCTGCCGAACAGCTCCTTGATCTGCGGCGAGGCGAACGAAAACGCCGTCACGAAGTCGTCGACCTTGAACGCTTCGATCTGGCGCGAGATGACCGCCTGGATATCCGCATCAGGGCTCTGCGCGCGGGCCGGTCCATGGGCCAGGCCCAGCAGCAGGACGCCGAAGATCACAAACCGTCGCATGACCCGATCCTTTCCTGACGACAATTTTGACGTGGAGCGAGCCGAGCGCTTGTCAAACCCTGGTCAGGCCGGGGCGGCGACGTCGGCCGGCGTGAACACACCCTCGGCGTCCGACGTCATCTCCAGATGCCGACGGTGGAACGCCAGCAGCGTCTTGCGGTGGCCGATCGACACCAGCGTCGCGCCGGGCAGCCGCTCGCGCAGCACCGCGTAGACCTTGGCCTCCATCGGCTCGTCCAGCGCCGCCGTGGCCTCGTCGAGAAACAGCCAGTCCGGCTTGCGCAGCAGCGCGCGCACCACCGCCACCCGCTGCTGCTCGCCGCCCGACAGCGCCTGCGTCCACAGCGCCACGTCGTCCAGCCGCTCGGCCAGGTGCCCCAGTCCCACCGCCTGCATCGCCGCGACGATCTCGGCGTCCGGAAACGCGTCCGGCGTTCCCGGGTAGGCCAGCGCGCCGCGCAGCGTCCCGAGCGGGATGTAGGGCCGTTGCGGCAGCAGCATCATGGTCTGGTCCCGCGGCGCTTCGATCCGGCCCTGGCCGAACGGCCAGATCCCGGCGAGCGCACGAAACAGCGTCGACTTGCCCGAGCCGGAGGGACCGGTCACGATCGCGCTCTCGCCCGCCCGCAGGTCGAGCGCCGGCGTGCGCGAGATCACCCGCCCGTCCGGCAGCGCCAACGCCAGGTCGCGCAGCCCCACGTCCGGCCCCGCGCCGGCCTCCAGAGCGATCGGCCGCGTCCCGCCCGTCAGCGCGCTCGCGTGGGTCAACGCCTGGCGGAAGCCGGTGATGCGGTTGACCGAGGCCTTGTAGAGCGCCAGCGTCTCGTAGAGGTCGAGGAAGATCGTGAACCCGCCCTGAACCCGTGCGAAGGCGCCCGCGGTCTGCTGTAGGCCTCCAAGCGAGCCGACGCCGGCGAAATACGCCGGCGCCACCAGCACGTAGGGCAGCACGTCGGTCATCTGGCTGATCGAGAAGCTGAACACCCGAAGGTTGCGCGTGGTGCGCACCAGGCTCAGCGTCGCGTCGACCTGCCGGTCGTATTTGCCGTAGAGGCTCGCGCGCTCGGCGTCGTGGCCGTCGAGCAGCGCCACCTGCTCGCTGTATTCGCGCATCCGGGCCATGCCGAAGCGGAAATCGGCCTCGGTGCGCTCCTTGTTGTAGTTTTTCTGGATCAGCGGCCGGCCGATCAGGTGACCGAACAGGGTCGCGAACACCGCATAGGCGAGGCAGACCCATACTAGGAAACCAGGGATCGCGGTAATCCACAGCATGAAGGCGTTGCCCTCGGTGACCTTGAACCGGTTCGACAGATCCCACAGCAACTGCACGAACGCCGCCAGGCT
>JANOEW010000059.1:0-2017 GCA_031413475.1 Amaricoccus sp. | reverse complement strand
TCCTCGAGCCCATGGAGCTTCAGCGTGACGATCGCGACGTGGCGCACCTCTCGGTTCGAGCGATCGCGCTCAGCGCCGGGGCCGCCCGGACCCGTGCGCTCGTCCGGGCGTGACTCGGTCGAGGTTGCAATATGATTCCGTCACCGGCCTCTATCCGTCACTAAGCATACCGTCACGGTCTTGTTTGAACGCACAAGAACCCAAACGGGATCGTGTCGGTGAAGGGCGGCCGGAACCTCGGCGTCTCGATGATCCGCGACCTCGACGCGGTGATCGCCGAGCAGAAGGCCGCCATCGACGTGTTCCTGACCCTCGACCCGCCGACCTCGAAGATGACCGCATGGGCGAACAAGGCGGGCACGTTCGCGGTCGACGGCTTCCCGCCGATCCCGCGCATCCAGATCGTCCCGATCGAACGCGCGCTCAAGGAGCGCGAGCGCGCCGTCCAGGTCCATCTGCGCCACGCGGACACCTACAAGAAGGCGCCCCGCGAAGAGGCGCCGGGCAAGCAGGGCAAGCTCGACCTGTAGCGCCGGGCGCTCCGAAAGACCTGTGCTGCTGTGCTTTCTTCCCTCACTCAGTTTCGGTCTTCGACGGATAGAGCTTGGCGTGAAACGCGTCGCTGTCGTTCTCGCCCCACAGGATCACGGTCTTCCCGCCCCGTTCTTCATCGAGCCGGACGGCATGCGGAACCAGCATGTCGGGCGTGATCCCGTCGACGTTTATCAGCATGCTGGCGTTCTCAATGACTTTGCGCAGGTCGTCGCCCGTCACGGGCGGGCCGTGCCAAACGATCTCCGGCGGGTCGCGATAGACCCTCAGGATCACCTCGTGGTTTGGCGCGATAGCGATCGCCTGCTCTCTGAGGCCTTCGGGCGTGTCGGCCTTCAGGAATGTGGCTGACAATTGGAACGAGGTGCCGATCCACACCGCCTCCTTCGGATTCCAGATGGCGTCGAGATAAATTGCTACGTATCGCATCTTTGTCTCCAGCATGATCGCCAGAACGGCGCGTCCCTGCCGGAACTCGGTGCGTCCGCTTCTCATCGAGGGAGCGACACGACCAAGCGCAGGAAGTGGTTTTGGGCCGATGCCGATACCGCACAAGCCCGTGACGCAGAAACTGGGTTCGCCCGCCGCTGACCCCTCTTATGAGCGGCCGGGGACATGCTTCAATTCTAAAGCATTTCCATTTATCTCACTAAAACAACGTTATAACCATGCTTGCAACGTGCAACACCCCCCGCCCCCTTGATCCGGCCCGCCAATCCGGCGTAACCCCCTTGGCCAGCCTCGGCCCCGGAACACCGCCCATGCACGACATCCGCCTGATCCGCGACACCCCGCACGCCTTCGACGCGGCCCTCGCCCGCCGCGGCCTGCCGCCCCTCGCCGAGACGATCCTCGGCCTCGACGAGCGCCGCCGCGCCGTGATTCACGCCGCCGAGACCGCGCTCGCCGACCGCAACGCCGCCAGCCGCGAGGTCGGCGCCGCCAAGGCCCGCGGCGACGAGCCCGCCTTCGCCCGCCTGCGCGCCCTAGTCTCCGACAAGAAGGACGAGATCGCCCGCCTCGAAGCCGAGGCCGCCGACGCCGACGCCGCCCTGCGCGACCTCCTCATGGGCATCCCGAACCTGCCGGACGACGACGTCCCCGACGGCCTCGACGAGACGGCGAACGTGGAGCTGCGCCGCTGGGGCGCGCCGCGCAACCTCGATCACACGCCCCTCGAGCACTTCGCCATTCCCGCCGCCGCCGGCATGGACTTCGAGGCCGCCGCCCGCCTGTCCGGCAGCCGCTTCGTGGTGCTCAAGGGCGCCATGGTCCGCCTGCACCGCGCCCTCGCCCAGTTCATGCTCGACCTCCACGTCGAGCAGCACGGCCTGACCGAGGTCTGGACCCCGGCTGCTGCGTGCCCGCGGCGAGTTCGGAGCCGCCGGCGATGTTCTGGTTGAAAGCGTAGTGCACGTACTGCATGCCGACCGTCGTCTTCGTGCTGATCCACGGCAACGGCTGG
>JANOEW010000058.1:0-8680 GCA_031413475.1 Amaricoccus sp. | reverse complement strand
CGGTGTCGGCGTTCGCCAGCCGCTCGCGCAGCGCCGCCGCCGCCGCCGCCTCGGTCAGCCGTGCTGCTTCGGCTTCGTCGAGCGCGGCGCCGGTCGCGGCGACATCGCCCTCCAGCCCTTCGCGGTCCGCCCGCAGCGACGCGACCAGCGCCTCCAGCGCCTCGCGCCGCGCCGCCGCCAGCCGCGCGGCCTCCGCGCCGGCGTCGACCTCGGTGCGCGCCTGCGCCTGCGCCAGATCGAGCGCCAGCGCCGCGCACAGCCGCTCGGCGCTCTCGGACGCCAGCGCGTCGCGAGCGGCCGCGGTGTCGGCAAGCGACCCCGACAGTTCCTGATTGCGCGCGAGCAATCCCGCCACCTGCGCCTCGACATCGGCGATCCGCGCCTCGGCCGCCGTGCGGTCCTCGGTCAGCGTCGCAACCAGCGCCTCCCGGGTGTCGGCCTCGGAGCGCGCCAGGCCCAGCGCGTCGGCGAGGTTCGCGACCTGAACCGACAAGGCGTCGAGCTCGTCCGCCTGCCCGGAGATGGTCTCGCGCAGCACGAACTGCACGATCATGAAGATCGACAGCACGAAGAACAGCACCAGGATCAGCGCCGTCATCACGTCGACGAAGCCCGGCCAGATCGAGGAGGCGAAGCGGTTGCCGCCGCGGCGGGACGCCAGCGCCATGGCCTAGCCCCGGCTCCGGACCGCGAGGCCGCGCAACGCCTCGCTCAGCCCCGAAATGTCCTGGCGCATCTCGCTGACCAGGTCCTGCCGGCCCGCGGCCATGTCCTCGAGGATGCGCAGCACCTGGGTGTCGATCGAGCGCAGCCGTGCCCGGGTCTCGGCGTCGAGCCGGCCGGTCTCCTCGTCGCGGGCGACGAGCAGCGCCGCCACCCCCTCCTGCGACGCCACCAGCCGCTCCATCAGCCGCCGTTCGTCCGCGAGCCGCTCGGGCGAGACCAGCAGCCGCGCCAGCTCCTCGATCCGCGCCTCGCTCTGGCTCGCGCGTTCCGCGCCGGCCTCGACCACCTCCCGCAAACGGTCGATCTGGGTCGCGGTCTGCTCGATCACCGCCAGCAGCGCGCCGGCGGTCAAGGGCTCGTCGGCGTCGACGCCGGCCACGCCGAGTTTGGTGATCGAGGACAGCCATTCCTCGAGTTCGCGGTAGAACCGGTTCTGCGCGTGGCTCGCGAACAGCTCCAGCAATCCGACCACCAGCGACCCGGCGAGCCCCAGCAGCGACGAGCCGAACGCGGTGCCCATGCCGCCGAGCTGGCCTTCCAGCCCGCCCATCAGCCCGTCGAACGCCTGGATCGCGCTCTGGCCCTCCTTCGGCGCCAGCGAGCGGATCGTGTCGACCACCGCCGGCACCACCGTGGCGAGGCCGTAAAACGTGCCCAGCAATCCCAGAAATATCAGCAGGTTGATCAGGTAACGCGTCAGGTCGCGCTGCTCTTCGATCCGCGTCGAGACCGACTCGAGGATCGAGCGCGTCGAGGTCGAGCTCAGCGCCTTGCGCGACCGCCGCTCCGACAGCAGCGCCGCCAGCGGTGCCAGCAGCCGCGGCGGTTCGGTGACGTCGTGGCCGGGGCGGTCGAGCGCGAACCCCTCGATCCAGCTCACCGAGGCGATCAGCGTCACCACCTGCCAGAAGGTCGCCGCCACCCCGATCACGAAGACCAGCACGATGAAGATCTTCAGATACGGCGAGGCGGCGAAGATCGACTGCACCGTCGGATAGATCAGGATCGCGGCGGCGATCGCCAGCCCGAGCACGATCAGCATCATCACGATCTGCCGGACCGGCTGCGAGAATTGCGGCTCCGTCCTGCGGTCCTGCATCATCGGCCCGGGTCATCCTCGCGCGGCTGCGGTCGCGCGGACCTTACGCCGGCAAGCTGCGCTTTCCAACCGGCTTTCGGGGCTGAACAATTCCGCCGCGCACCGCGGTCGTCCGGACGCCGCGCGTGCGGCCCTCGGGTCGACCTCGCGCCTGCACCGAAACAGTCACGGCGGACCTTACAACGGGGGTCGAACGATGCTTGGACTGATCGTCGCCGTCGCGCTAACCCGCCGCGATCCGCCGCCGCACCATCTCCGCCAGCCGGTCCAGCTCCGGCTCCGCCAGCCCCAGCGCCGCGAGGCCATCGACCGTGTTCATCAGGTAGTCGGCGTTCGGCCCCATCTGGCCCACGGCACGCGCGATCACCTCGGCCTGCGCCTCGAGGCTCAGGCCGCCCCGATACTGCGCGTGCCCGCGGTCGCTGACGTAACAGATCGCCTCGACGCCGCCGCCGCCCTCCAGCGCCACCGGATGCCGCTCCTCGTGATAGGCGTAGGAGATCAGCTCGCGCGCGCGCAGGTAGGCCACCGTCGCCGCGCTCGCGTCCGGGTCGATCCGGTAGGCGACCCCGTTGCAGGCGCCGTCGGGATCGCGGTCCAGCGCCAGCACCAGCCCGGGCGCCTCGGGCGTGCCGCGGTAGGTGATCGAGGCCATGCAGAACGCCCGCCGGAACCCGGCCAGCGTCGCGAGCCGCCGCTCGGCGAAATCGAAGCCCGGCTTCCAGATCAGCGAGCCGTAGCCGAACACCCAGGTCTCGTCCGACATTCTTCCGCCCCGGCCGGGGCCTTGCGCGCACCCTTGCACGCACCCTTGCACGCACCCTTGCACTCGGGCCCCCCGATCGGCGACAGCTATGCGATGCGGATCATGTTGGCAATCGTCGTGCTCGCGGCCCTCGGCTGGACCGGCTGGTGGTTCCTGATCGCGACCGCCAAGGACCGGGCGGTCGAGGCCTGGCTGGCCGAGCGCCGCGCCGCCGGCTGGGTCGCCGAGGCGCAGGCGGTCGACGTCGGCGGCTTCCCCTACCGCGTCGACACCACCGTACGCGGGCTCGACCTCGCCAACCCCGCGGCCGGCTGGGCCTGGTCCGCGCCGGAGTTCCAGTTCCTCACCCTGGCCTATCAGCCCAACCACCTCATCGCGATCTGGCCCCCGGAGCAGAGCTTCTCCACCCCCCTCGGCGCCACCCGCGTCGCCTCGCAGACCATGCGCGGCTCGCTGATCGTCGAGCCGAACCCGCGCCTCGCGCTGCGCCGCGCCACGATCGAGCTCGTCAGCGTGACGCTGACCGGCGAGGACGGCTGGGAGATCGGGCTCGGCGACGCCATCCTCGCCACGCGCCAGACCGAGGGCGAAGCCGCGCCGCCCTTCGCCCACGAGGTCGCCTTCACCGCCGGGGGCCTGACGCTGCCCGAGGCCTGGACCAGCGGCTTCGACCGCGCCGGGGTGCTCGATCCGGTGATCGAAGCCGCGCGCTTCGAGGCGCTCGCCGTGTTCGACCGCGCCTGGGACCGCCTCGCGATCGAGGGCGAGCCGCCGCGCCTGCAACGGCTCGCGATCAGCGACATGCAATTCACCTGGGGCAAGCTCGATCTGCGCGGCCGCGGCGACCTGGTCGCCGACGCCCGCGGCTTCGCCGAAGGCCGCATCGACCTGCGCGCCCGCAACTGGCGCGAGATGATCGACGTGGCGGAACGCAGCGGCGCGCTCGCCTCCGGCGTCGCCGGCGCGCTGCGCGGCGGGCTCGGGCTGCTCGCCCGGCTCGGCGGCGACCGCGACACGCTCGAGGCCCCGCTGGAGTTCTCCGGCGGTTTCCTGCGGCTCGGACCGGTGCCGATCGGGCCGGCGCCGCGCCTTGCCCGGCGCTAGGCCGATGATCCCCAGCCAGCGCGCGCTGTTCGACATCCCCCGCGACGTCGCCTATTTCAATTGCGCTTTCATGGGCCCGCTGCTGGTCGAGACGCTGGAGATCGGCCGCGCGGCGCTGGCGCGCAAGGCCCGGCCCTGGACGATCCGCCCGGCCGACTTCTTCGCCGAAACCGAGCGCGCCCGCGCGCTGTTCGCCCGGCTGATCGGCGCCGACGCCGACGGCGTCGCGGTCGTGCCGGCGGCGAGCTACGCGATCTCCGTCGCCGTGCGGAACCTGCCGCTCGGGCCCGGCGACGCGGTGGTGATCGCCGCCGACCAGTTCCCGTCCAACGCGCATCCCTGGCGCACCCATGCCGCCGCCGCGGGCGCGGAGGTGATCGAAGCGCGACCGGGTCCGGACGGCGACCTGACCGCGGCGCTGCTCGCCGCCATGGACGCCCGCACCCGGGTCGTCGCCTGCGCCCAGTGCCGCTGGACCGACGGCGCCCTCGTCGACCTGGTGCGCGTCGGCGACGCCGCCCGCGCCGTGGGCGCGGCGCTGGTGCTCGACCTGACGCAGTCGGCCGGCGCATTGCCGATCGACCTCGCCGCGGTCCGGCCGGACTATCTGACCGCTGCCGCCTACAAGTGGCTGCTTGGGCCGTACGGGGTGGGGTTCCTCTGGGTGGCGCCGCATCGCCGCGACGGCCGCCCGCTCGAGGAGCACTGGATGGGCCGCGCCGGGTCCGAGGACTTCACCCGTCTCGCCGACCCCTCCGACGCCTACCGCCCCGGTGCGCGGCGGTTCGACATGGGCGAGGCCCCGAACTTCGCGCTGCTGCCGGCCGCCTGCGCCGCGCTGGAGCGGCTGATCGCCTGGGACGTCGCGGCGATCCAGGCGACGCTGACGACAAAGACCACCGCCATCGCCGCGCGCGCCGCCGGCCTCGGTCTTGCCGCCTCAGACACGTCGCTGCGCGCGGGTCATTTCCTCGGCCTGCGCTTCCCCGAAGGCCCGCCCACCGGCCTGCCCGACCGCCTCGCCGCCGCGAACGTGCACGTCAGCCTGCGCGGCGCCAGCCTGCGCGTCACCCCGCATCTCTACAACGACGATGACGACATCGACCGCCTGATCGATGCCCTCGGCGCGGCGCTGTGATGGCGCCACGCCGGCCGCGTTAACACTTAAATCGTTTCATATCATATATTTGCGCGGTGTCCGATCTCGGACACCGAACAGCCGGACGCTTCAGTCCAGCGCCCGCGCCTCGTCGACCAGCATCACCGGGACGCCGTTGTGGATCGGGAAGGCCAGCTTCGCGCCCTTCGAGACCAGCTCCTGGAGCGCCGCGTCGTAGCTCAGCGGGCCGCGCGTGACCGGGCACACCAGGACCTCGAGCAGACGGCGGTCGATCTGCCCCGGCGCCGCGCCCGGTTCGTCGGACCCGCTCACTGCATCGCCCCCTCGTCGCCGCCCGAGCGCAGCGCGAACTCCATTAGCGTCACCAGCGTCTCCCGCCGGTTGCCGAGCGTCGGCGCCTCCAGCAGCGCCTGTTTCTCCTCGGGATCGAACGGGCAGAGGATCGACAACGAATTGACCAGCAGCTCGACGTCCGCCTCCTTGAGGCTGTCCCAGTCGGAACTCAGCTGAGCGGTCTCGAAGAACCGCGCCAGCACCTTGAGGAACGCCCCGCGGTCGAAGCCTTCGTCCGCCTCGCCCCGCCCGAGGTCGCGCTCGAAGCTGGTCCAGTCCACCGCGGCCCGACGGTAGGGCGCGAAGCCGTCCAGCTGCTCGGTCAGCCGGTAGCGGCTCACCCCGCTCAGCGTGATCAGATAACGCCCGTCCTCGGTCTCCTGAAACGCCGTCACCCGCCCGGCGCAGCCGATCTGGTGCAGCCGCTCGGCGGCTTTCCCCTCGCCTTTGCCCTCGGGCATCACGATCGGCTGGATCATGCCGATCAGCCGGTGCGGCGTCTTGAGCGTGTCCTCGAACAACGCCAGATACCGCGGCTCGAAGATGTTCAGGGGCAACCGGGCCCTCGGCAGCAGCAACGCGCCGGGCAGCGGGAAGATCGGGATGTTCTCCGGCAGATCGGCGAGGCTGAACTTCCGGCCCATTGGGACTCCCGTGCGGCGCGCGCTCAGAGAAAGATCATCGACGACAGCCGCCGCCGCCCCCTCTGGGCCACCTCGGACTTCGGGCCGAGGCTGTCGAACACGGTGAAGAGCTGCGTCTTGGCGGCGCCGTCGTTCCACTCGCGGTCGCGGCGGAACAGCTCGAGCAGCGAGTCGATTGCGCCCTCGGCGTCGCCCTTGGCCACCTGCGCCAGCGCCAGGTCGAAGCGCGCCTTGTGGTCGTTCGGGTCGCGCGCCAAAGCGGCGGTGAACTCGTCCGCCTCGCCGGCGCCGGCGCTCGCCTCGGCCAGCTCGATCTGCGCCCGGACCGACGCGATCAGCGTATCGCGCTCCTTGCCCTTGAGGGCGAGCGCGAGCACGCCCTTCGCCTTGGCGAAATCCCCGAGCGCCAGATGCGCCCGGGCCAGCCCCGCCAGCGCGCGCACGTTGCCCTCGTCTTCCGCGAGGATCGCCGCAAAGGTCTGCGCCGCGTCCGCCACCGCGCCCTCCGCCAGCATCTCCTCCGCCGCCGTCAGCGCCTCGTCGAGCCCTGCGCCGCCGCCACCCGCGGCGATCAGCCGATCGACGAAGGCCTTGATCTGCGCCGGCGTCTGCGCGCCCAGAAATCCGTCCACCGGCTGGCCGCCGGCAAAGCCGAACACCGCCGGGATCGACTGCACCCGCATCTGGCCCGCGACCATCGGATTTTTGTCCACGTCGATCTTGACCAGCCGCACCTTGCCCTTGGCCTCGGTGACCGCCTTTTCGAGCGCGGGCGTCAGCTGCTTGCACGGCCCACACCAGGGGGCCCAGAAATCGACGATGACCGGCGTCTCCATCGAGGCGTCGACGACGTCCGCGAGAAAGCTCGCGTCGGTCCCGTCCTTGATCGGAACCACCTTGGCGGCGGGGGCAATCTTGAGATCCATGGCGGCAGGTCTCCGTGTCGCGCGGCCCGATGCGCGCAGCGCAGCGCCGTCGGGCGTCGGGTCAACCGCTAGGTGGGGTAGGCGCCCGGTTCCGTCAAGCGCAAAGCGGGCTCCGTTCCGCCGCAGCCAGCAGCGCCGCGTGGCGGGCGACGAAGGCGCGCCGCACCTCGCCGGGCGGCCGCAGCGGCAGCGGCATCTCCGCGATTCCCGGCAGCCGCGGCGCGCCGAACAGCCGGTTCGCCTCGGCTTCGGCGAAGCCGGCGATCCGCACCGCCTCGAGCCAGGCGGAAATCCGGTCGGCCCGCTTGATCCGCGCCTTGACCTCGGCGGGCAGCGATGCCGGCAGACCGAAGCGCAGGTGGATCGCCGCGGACAACCGGGCGTCGAGCGCCGCGTAGTCCGGGCCGACCGCCGCCTTCACCGGCGAGATCATGTCGCCGATGACGTATTCCGGCGCGTCGTGCAGCAGCGCCGCCAGCCGCCATCGCGCCCCGGCCTGCGGGGCCAGGCGACCGAACAGGTTTTCGACCAGCAGCGAATGCTCGGCGACCGAAAACGGATGCTCGCCGTGTGTCTGACCGTTCCAGCGCGCGACGAACGCGAGACCGTGGGCGATGTCCTCGATCTCGACGTCGAGCGGCGACGGGTCGAGCAGATCGAGCCGTCTCCCGGACAACATCCGCTGCCAGGCCCGCGCTGGCTTCGCCATTCTTGCTTCCCTGTTTTGCGTATCAGCTAGCCCTCGGCTCGACCGGTTGTCGAGGGGGTCCGGTGATGCTAAGTCCCCGCCAGAGCACCCCTGACAGCCTAGAGGATCGGAAATGACCGCAGCGCAGACCGTCGATCGCGACCACGTCGTGAAGGACATCGCCCTCGCCGACTTCGGGCGGAAGGAAATCGAGATCGCCGAGACCGAGATGCCGGGTCTGATGGCGCTGCGCGCCGAATTCGGCGCGGCGCAGCCCCTCAAGGGCGCGCGGATCGCCGGATCGCTCCATATGACGATCCAGACCGCCGTGCTGATCGAGACGCTCGTCGCGCTCGGGGCCGAGGTTCGCTGGGCCTCGTGCAACATCTTCTCGACCCAGGATCACGCCGCCGCCGCCATCGCCCGGGCCGGCGTGCCGGTGTTCGCCGTCAAGGGCGAGACGCTCGAGGACTACTGGACCTACACCGACCGCATCTTCGACTTCGAGGCGGGGGCCAACATGATCCTCGACGACGGCGGCGACGCGACGATGTACATCCTGACCGGCGCTCGGGTCGAGGAGGGCGAGACCTCGCTGCTGGACGACCCCGACAGTGAGGAGGCGGAGTATTTCTTCGCCCAGATCCGGCGTCGGATGGCGGCGTCGCCAGGCTGGTTCGTGCGCCAGCGCCACATGATCCGCGGCGTTTCGGAAGAAACGACGACCGGTGTGCACCGGCTCTATCAGCTCATGGAGAAGGGCCGCCTGCCGTTCGCCGCGATCAACGTGAACGACAGCGTCACCAAGTCGAAGTTCGACAACAAATACGGCTGCAAGGAGTCTCTGGTCGACGGCATCCGCCGCGCCACCGACACGATGATGGCCGGCAAGATGGCCGTCGTGCTCGGCTACGGCGACGTCGGCAAGGGATCGGCCGCCAGTCTGCGCGGCGCCGGCGCCCGCGTGGTCGTCACCGAGGTCGATCCGATCTGCGCGCTTCAGGCGGCGATGGACGGGTTCGAGGTGGTCACGCTGGGGGACGTCGTGGCGCGGGCGGACATCTTCGTCACCGCGACCGGCAACAAGGACGTCATCACCGTCGACGACATGCGGGCGATGAAGGACATGGCCATCGTCGGCAACATCGGCCATTTCGACAACGAGATCCAGGTCGCCGCCCTGCGCAACTTCAAGTGGACGAACATCAAGGATCAGGTCGACATGATCACGATGCCGTCCGGTAACCGGATCATCCTGCTGTCCGAGGGGCGGC
>JANOEW010000057.1:0-12506 GCA_031413475.1 Amaricoccus sp. | reverse complement strand
AGGCAAGTCTGAAGTCAAATCACCTATTGATCTAAAAAAAGTTTCTTTCTAAAGCGGTATCACTTCAACAGCTGGATCAAATTCATCCTTTAGAATTCCCTCGATGGCCATCAGGGTCCCGGTCGTCGAACTTGGGCAGGTGCCGCAAGCTCCTTGATACGAAACATAAACTTTTTTATCTTCATACTTGATGATTTCGATATCGCCACCGTCGCCTCAACGCCTTGGTCCCACAACCCGAACCGGAGACGCCTCGCCGCCTGCCAGCTTGGCGCGCGCCGTGGCGTCGAACTCCCGATCGCCGCCGCGGTCGCCGACGTGCTCGACGGGACGCGCACCCTCGCCGCCGCGATCGACGCCCTGCTCGCGCGCCCGCTCAAGGAGGAATAGATGCTGTTCGCGCTGATCTGCGACGACAAGCCCGGCGGCGCCGAACTCCGCGCCGCCCACCGAGCCGCCCACCTCGACCACATCGCCGCGACCGGGGTGGTGGCGCTGGCTGGCCCGTTCCAGGACGACGCCGGCGCGATGACCGGCTCGCTGATCGTGCTCGACGTGCCCGACCGCGCCGCGGCCGAAGCCTGGGCGGCCGCCGACCCCTACGCCCGCGCCGGGCTGTTCGCCCGCGTCGCCATCCGCCCCTGGCAGAAGGTCGTCGGCTGATGCGCCACTGGTTGTTCAAGTCCGAGCCCGACACCTGGTCCTGGGACATGCAGGCGGCCCGGGGCGCCGCCGGCCAGGAATGGGACGGGGTGCGCAACTTCCAGGCGCGCAACAACATGAAGGCGATGGCGTTGGGCGACCTCGGCTTCTTCTATCATTCCGGTGACGAACGCGCGATCGTGGGCTTGGTCGAGGTCCGCGCCGCCGCCCACCCCGATTCCACCGCCGACGACCCGCGCTGGGAGTGCGTCGACATCCGCGCCGTAGCACCCTTCCCCGCTTCGGTCACGCTCGAGGCCTGCAAGGCCGACCCGCGCCTCGCCGACATGGTGCTGGTCAGGAACTCCCGCCTCTCGGTCCAGCCGGTCACGCCCGAGGAGTGGCGGATCATCTGCGACCTTGGCGGTTACACCGGCTGACAGACAGAACCTCTCGGACGCTCAGTTTGCTCGGCCCCGACCTGTGGATAACTCCACCGTTAACACTTAATCTCTTTGGATACAGACATTTGACCCGCGTTGCACCGTGCAACGACAGAGACGCTGAACGGCCGGACCTCGCAGGCCTCACGCCCGCGACGGCCGCAGCGAGCGCACCAGCGGCGCGAGCACCGAGCCGACCAGCGGGATCAGCGCGGACCCGATCGCCAACCCGACGACGCCCGCCCCGAACGCGCCCACCGCCCACTCGACCACGCCCGGCAGCACCGGCGCCGCCGCCCCGGCGGCATGGGCCGCGTCGTGGATCAGATGCCCGAGCGCGCCGAACCCGAACTCCTCCATCCCGTGCACGATGATGCCGCCGCCCACCCAGATCATCGCCGCCGTCCCGACGACGCCGAGCAGGCGCAGAAACCCCGGCATCCCGCGCACCAGCCCCCGCCCGACCGCGCGCCCCAGCCCGCTGACCAGGCCCGGCCGCCGGCTGCGCGCCAGCGCCAGCCCGACGTCGTCCGCCTTCACGATCAGCGCGACCGCGCCATAGACCAGCCCGGTGATGCCGGCGCCGACTACCGCCAGGATGCCGGCGCGCGTCCAAAACCCCGCGTCGGGGATTGCGCCGAGCGCGATCGCCATGATCTCGGCGGACAGGATAAAGTCGGTGCGGATCGCGCTCGACACCTTGGTGGCTTCGAGCGCCGCCGGGTCCGCGGGCGCAAGCTCGGCCTCGTGCGCGTGCGCCTTGTGCGGAAACGCGATCTCGTAGACCTTCTCCGCGCCCTCGTAGGCCAGGTAGGCGCCGCCCAGCATCAGCAGCGGCGTCACCGCCCAGGGCGCGAACGCCGCCAGCGCCAGCGCCGCTGGCAGCAGGATCACCAGCTTGTTCTTCAGCGAGCCGCGCGCGATCTTCGCCACGATCGGCAGTTCGCGCGCCGGATCGAGGCCGACAACGTAGCGCGGGGTGACCGCGGCGTCGTCGATCACCACCCCGGCCGACTTGGCTCCGGCCTTCACCGCCTGGCCGAGCACGTCGTCGAGCGAGGCCGCCGAGGCTTTGGCGATTGCCGCGATGTCGTCGAGCAGCGCGATCAGTCCGACGCTCACCTGGCCCTCCCGCCGCCGCCGCTCCATGGCGTTATAGCGGCCGCGCGCCGCCGCGCCAGTGCCGAGCCGCCGCTCCGCCGCCGGACGGCCGTCCGATCGACCGCCTCACGCCTCCGGATGCCGCGCCCCCAACCCCAGCTCCGTCGGGTCGAATTCGTAGTGCGCGCCGCAGAACTGGCAGTCGGCCGTGACCTTGCCCTCGGGCGTGGTCATGTCGGCGATTTCGCCCGCCGGATAGATCGACAGCGAGCGCACCACCTTCTCCGGCCCGCAGGTACAGCCGAAGCGCACCGGCTGCGGCGTGTAGACCCGCGGCGCCTCCTCGTGGAACAGACGCAGCAACAGCGCGTCCGGCCCGACATGCGGCCCGATCAACTCGGTCGCCTCCACGGTGGCGAGCAGCAGCGTCGCCCGGTCCCAGTTGTCCACATCCGCGCCGTCGAGCATGTCGACGGCGGCCAGCAGGCCGTCGAACCCGCTCGCCGCCCGCTTGGCCTCGGGGCTGCCCTTCGGCATGTGCTGCAGCATCACGCCGCCCGAGCGCCAGCGCGACGGCCGACCCGGGGCCGCCGCCTCGCCCATCGCCAGCGCGAATCGCGTCGGCAACTGCTCGGACTGCGCGAAGTAGGTCTCGGCGCATTCCGCGAGCGAGGCCCCCGCGATCGGCGTCATGCCCTGATAGGGCGCGGCTCCCGGTCCCTGGTCGATCAGAATCGCGAAGACGCCGTCGCCTACCAGCTCGAAGGCCGGCCCCGCATGCGCCGCAACCGCCGCCACGTCGAACCCGGCATAGGCCCGCATCCGCGCGGGCTCGCCTTCCGCCGCCGGCCCGAAGTAGTCCGTCGCGATCAGCCGCACCGGCCCCTGCCCGCGGATCTGCAGGCTCAGCCGCCAGCGGCGCTTGATCGTCTGGCCGATCAGCGCGGTCAGAAGCACCGCCTCGGCGATCAGCGCCGCCACCGGCCCGGGGTAGGCGTGCTGGCCGAGGATCGTCTCCAGCACCGAATCGAGCCGCGCCACCCGCCCGCGCACGTCGGCGCGGTCGAGCTGGAACGGCAGGATCGTGTCGTCCCAGGCGATCTGGCTGGCGAGGCTCATGGCGCGGTTCCCGAATTCTGTCGGCCGAATAGTTAGGGCCTCCCGCGGCCGGTTGCAAACCGTGGCAGGCCCCCCGGCCGTTCGCCGCGACCGCTCGGCCGCGCCCCTCGCCTGCCGATCAGCCGAGGTAGCGCGCCTCCTCGCGGACCTCCATGCGGTCGAGCAGAGCGGCCATCGCCCCGACGTCGGTCATGCTCACGCGGTCGGAGCCGCCAGTGGCATGCGCCGAAAGAAATCGCAGGATCTCGTCGGACAGATCCTCGGCCCAGCGTCCCGCCCGCCCGAGCAGGCCGAGATCGTCGCACACCTGCGCCGGCGAGGCCGGCAAATAGCAGACGCGCTCGACCTGCGGTTGGAACTGCCGCTCGCCGACCCGAACCATCGCGATCCGGGTCGTCGAAGGCTGCGGCTCCGGGCCGACCACGATGACGCCCTGCAGCCGGCCGCACAGGACGTTCGAGGGGCGCCCCGGCGCGAGCAGCGAGAAGAACAGCCGGTCGCGGCCCTTGCTGCGCAGGTCCTCGGCCTCGGCGTGCAGCACCGGGCCGTCGCGCATCGCCGTGCCCCGGCATTCCAGCGGGCCACTCGGGAGCGCCTCGGTGTAGACCACCTCGAGGCGGCCGCGCTTCCCCGGCGAGAGGCGAAACAGGCCGCGAATGAGCTGACCCCGTTTGTAGGGCGACCAGGCCCAGGAATAGGCGACGTAGAGGCCGCAGACCGGATCCTCGGTCGCGGGCTCCTTGTTCGACGACAGTCCGACCCCGCCAAAGGCCGCCGCGCCCTGCATGATCTGGGCGCGGTCGGCCGAAAACAGCGCGCAGACCTCGTCGAGGAACGCGTCCGAGGAGCAGCCCGCCAGCCACGGCCCCGACCGCTCGGTCCGGACCACGCGCGCCCAGTCCTCGTAGATCTGCTGCGACCGCGGCAGCGCACGACCCTGGATCCATTTGTAGCTGCGTTCGAGGTCGAATTCCGTCGCCGGGTTCACCGCACGAAACCGCGCGCACAATTCCTTGCGGGTCGCGCACCCGAGGACCGCGGCGGTTATGCTCAGTTTTTCCGCAAAGGCCTTGCCCAAGACCGGATCCGTCGCCGCCTGACGCCGGGAGTGTGGCGCGCAGATTGGAAAGTCAATCGGTTTCCTGGAAATTCCAGTCCCGGCAATGGCGCCTCCGATCCCGAGTCCGCAAGATGTTTCGATACAAAAACACTTTGTCATGAAATCAAACCCAGGAGGACCCCCATGTCGAAATCATTGTCGATCGTGACCATTCCCGCCGCGCTCGTGGTGCTCGTCGCGACCTTCGCCGTCGCCCAGACCGCCCAGATCAACCCGCGCGGAATCGTCGGGATCGCCTGGGCCTCCAGCGACGCCCAGCTGGTGGAGTCGAAGTAGCGCGGCGCGGAGCGAGACGGCTCGCCCGGGGCGCGACCAGGGCGCGCCCCGACCCGGGCCGGACCGGCGACGGATCTCCGCGTTGCGCCGTCGGGGTGGGCAGCGCGACGCGGACACCGTCGCCGCATGGCGCACCCGGGCTCTCGCCCCCAACCGCGCGACAGGGCGCGCGGGCCCGGCCCTGGCCGGCGCCCGCGCGACCCGACCTCCCGGCCGGTCGGCGCCCCGACACGGCGCTGCACGAGGGGTCTGGCGGGATCGCCGCCTTCCCCGCTAGGCTCGTTGCCATGCGACGCTTCGGCGACCCCGTCCGCCCGGACCAGACCTACCGGACCCGCCCCGGGGTCTATGCCGTCATCCGCGACGGCGGCGACGTGCTCATCACCGAACAGGCCGAGCCGGTCCGCGAATTCCAGTTGCCCGGCGGCGGCATCGACCCCGGCGAGAGCCCGCTCCCCGCGCTGCACCGCGAGTGCCTCGAAGAGACCGGCTGGCGCATCGCCGTCCTGCGCCGCCTCGGCGCCTTCCAGCGCTTCACCTTCATGCCCGAATACGACCTCTGGGCGCGCAAGGTCTGCCACGTCTACCTGGCGCGCCCGGCGCTGCGCCGCGGCGCGCCCGCCGAGCCCGGCCACCGCGCGGTCTGGGCGCCCATCGCCACAGCCGCGCGCCTGGTCGGCAACGACGGCGACCGCGCCTTCCTCGCCGCGTTGACCCGATGACCCGCGCCGTCCTCGCGAGCCTGGCCCTGCTCGCGCTCGTCGCTCTCGCCGCTTGCGCCAGCCTCTCCGAGGAGGCCTGCCGCGCCGGCGACTGGCAGGGCATCGGTCGCGCCGACGGCGCCGCCGGCCGCCCCGAGGCCCACCTCGCCCGCCACGCCGAGGCCTGCGCCGAGGTCGGCGTCGTCCCCGACCCCGTCCGCTGGCGCGCCGGCCGCGCCGAAGGCCTCGCGCTCTACTGCACGCCGCAGAACGCCTACGCGGCCGGCGCCCGCGGCGCCCGCCTCAACCCGGTCTGCCCCGCCGCCGACGCCGGCCGCCTCGCCCGCGCCAACGACCAGGGCCTGCGCTGGTGGGAGCTGACCCGCGAGATGTCCCGCCTCGACGCCGAGATCGCCGAACTCGACGCCCGCATCGATCGCCTGCTCCTGGGCGAGGTCGACCGCGAGACCCGCCGCCTGATCCGCGCCTACCGCGCCGACGTCGCCCGCAGCGAGCGCACCCTGCGCCTCCTCGCCGACCAGCGCGCCCGCTACGCCGGCCCGGTCTGACCGAGGCGACCCGCCAACCCGCTCGACCGGCGGCCTTGCTGCATCGGGCGTAGCGGCGCCGGGCTTCCGAAACGACCCGCCTAACCCCGCCCAGCCCGATCCTTCGCCGCCGCGCGCAGCTCCCGCTCCAGCGCCTCCAGGAACCGCGACCGGTCCGCCCGCGCGAACGGCCGCCCCCCGCCCGGCCGAAACGGATCGGCCGCGCGCAGGTCCGCCGCCAGGTCGCGCAGCGCCAGCGCCGCGCCGACGTTGGCCGCGCCCAGCGCCTCGCCGTTCGGCTTGACCACCCGCGCCCCCGCCGCGACGCAGGCCGCCGCCAGCGGCACGTCCGCCGTCACGCACACGTCCCCCGGCCCGATCCGCCCGGCGATCCACTTGTCCGCCGCGTCCGCCCCCTCCGCCACCACCTCGACCCGCACCAGCGGATGCGCGCTCGGCCGGATGCCACCGTTCGCCACCATCACCACCGGGACGCCGTGCCGCTCCGCCACCCGCACCACCTCGTCCTTCACCGGACAGGCGTCCGCGTCCACGTAGATCATCCGCCCCCCGCTTGCGCCCCGCGCCCCGATCCCGCAGGGTGCCCGCAAACGGAGGACGCCGCCATGGCCAACGGACGCAGCCCCCGCCTCGCGGTGCTGATCGACGCCGACAACACCTCCGCACGCGTCGCCGAGGGCCTGTTCCTCGAGATCGCCAAGCTCGGCGAGGCGAGCGTGCGCCGCATCTACGGCGACTTCGCCGCGCCCACGATGAAGGGCTGGGCCGAGGTCCTGCCCCGCCACGCCATCGTCCCCCAGCAGAACTTCGCCTACACCACCGGCAAGAACTCCGCCGACATCGCCCTCGTGATCGACGCCATGGATCTCCTCCACTCCGGCCGCTTCGACGGCTTCTGCCTCGTCTCCTCCGACAGCGACTTCACGAGGCTGGCCGCCCGCGTCCGCGAACAGGGCCTCGACGCCTACGGCTTCGGCCAGCGCAAGACGCCCGAGGCCTTCCGCCAGGCCTGCAAGCGCTTCTTCTTCACCGAGAACCTCCTCCCCGAGCCCGCCCCCGGCGCCGCGGCCGCCGCCCCGGCGCCCCCCAAGGACAACCCCGCCGAGGCCGTGCCGCTGATCCGCACCGCCATGGCCGAGCTCGAGGACGACGACGGCTGGATCGCGCTGGGCCAGCTCGGCACCCAGCTCTCCAAGATCGCCCCCGACTTCGACACCCGCACCTACGGCAGCGGCAAGCTCTCGACGCTGATCGAAAAGACCGGACAATTCGAGATCGACCGTAAGGCCCAGCCGATCCGGTTGCGGGTGAAGGCCGGGAGGCGGACGTGAAGATAACGTCTCATCCGGACAAAGAACCGTAAGGATAGATGATGCCTTACTTGCGAAAACATGCAAATCTTTTGAACTCTATTGTATTTCTATATCCTACAAAAGAGTCTGCTGTTTTAGGTCAGAACTTCGGTGGTACGGGATTTATAGTAGGAAAGCTAATAGTCGATCTAAACGTGATGCACGTTTATTGCGTAACAAACTGGCATGTTGCGTGCAAAACTGGATGCGCAAACATAAGGATCAATAGGAAGGACGGTGGATTTGACGTTTTCGAACACGACCCATCAGAATGGTATTTTCTTTCACCCGGCCCGGATGTAGCCGTAATACCCATCAGACTTTCTCATGACGAACACGAGGCAACTATAGTAGGTTTTGAGGAAACATTTTTTACAGAAGCGCTATCTCATCAGCTAGACATCGGACCCGGTGATGACGTTTTTATGGCCGGTCGATTTATTGACTATGACGGAATCGAAGTCAACAAACCCGCACTTAGGTTTGGGAATATTAGCATCACAGACGCCGAAGTTCGGCAGGACGGTAGGGACGGTCGATCTTTCGTGGTGGATATGCATAGCCGAACGGGTTTTTCAGGTAGTCCCGTTTTTGTCTATCGCACACCGGGTTCTTGGTTTCCAAAGCAGGATCAGATTCCACTCGGATCTATGCTGCATCTGTTAGGTATTCATTGGGGGCAGTTCCAGGAATCTTGGCAGATTAAAGATGTATCGCAATCACGTGCTACAACCGTTGGAGTTTCCCTTGTTTACAACGGTGCATATGTCGAGGGTTTAAGTGGAATGACTTGTGTTTGCCCCGCGTGGGACATTAGGAAAGTTCTTGAGATCCCTCGCCTTGTCGAACTTAGAGCTGAAGCAGAAAACTACCTACGGCGCGAAATCGACCGCGGTAGTTCCCGCTGACAGTGCGCCGCAACTGGCGCATGATCCCCTCGCAACCTGGAGCGACATAATGCGCATCCTCCTCACCGCTGGCCTTGCCATCCTCCTCGCAACCGCCGCGGGAGCCGAAGAACCCTGGATGACCATCCCCGACCCCGCGCCCATGCCCGCCCCAGCGAGCAAGGGCACGGCCGAGGTGAACGGCATCGCGATGCACTACGCCACCTTCGGGGCCGGCGACCCGGTGCTGCTGCTCCACGGTGGCCTCGGCCACGCCGACCTGTGGTCCGCTCAGATCGCCGACCTGATGACCGACCACCTCGTCATCGTCGCTGACAGCCGCGGCCACGGCCGCTCGACCCGCGACGAACAGCCCTACGGCTACGACCTGATGGCCGCCGACTACGTGGCGCTGCTCGACCATCTCGGGATCGAAAAGGTCGACCTCGTCGGCTGGTCCGACGGCGGCATCATCGGCCTCGCCATCGCAATGCAGCACCCCGACCGGCTCGACCGGCTGTTCGCGCACGCCGCCAACGTCACCACCGACGGCGTCGACCCATCCGTCGCCGAGGACCCGGTCTTCGCCACCTACATCGCGGACATGGCCGCCGACTACACGCGCCTCTCGCCGACGCCCGACCAGTTCGACCCGTTCGTCGCGCAGATCTCCGAGATGTGGGCGACCCAGCCGAATTGGACCGACGCCGAGATCGCCGCGATCACCACCCCCCCCGCCGTCGTGCTCGGCGAGCACGACGAGGCGATCACCCGCGCCCACACCGAGCACATGGCGGCGACCATCCCCGGCGCCGAACTCGTCATCCTCTCCGGCGTCAGCCACTTCGCCATGCTCCAGGACCCCACCGCCTACACCGCCGCGGTGCGCGCCTTCCTCGACAAGTAGCAGCGCGTGGCCGCGTTGCCCGGGTCGCCCGCCGCAGCGCGTTAAGGAACCGTCAGCGATTCAGTTATCGCGCTAAATCATATACTTGTCGAATATTCACGGTGAATGGTGAATGACCGCGGGGCAGCCTGACGGATCGGGCGACCGCTTGCAACGGGCGGGTGATCAGGTCTCCGGATCGACCGGCCCGCGCGCGGCCTTGGCGGTGGCGCGGCGCGCCTTCGCGTCGAGTCGGCGGCGGACCGAGCCCGCGGTCGGCCGGGTCGGCCGGCGCGGCTTGGGGCGCTCGAGCGCGGCGACGATCAGGGCGCGCAGCTTCTCGCGGGCCTCGACGCGATTGAGGGCCTGGGTCCGATGCCGCTCGGCGGTGACCACCAGCGCGCCCTCGGTGGTCCAGCGGCGACCGGCGAGCCGGCGCAGCCGCGCCTTGGTCGCCTCGTCGAGCTGCGGCGACCGGGCGGCCTCGAACCGAAGCTCGACCGCGGTCGAGACCTTGTTGACGTTCTGTCCGCCGGGGCCGGAGGCGCGGGTGAAACTCTCGGTCAGCTCCCAGTCGGCGAGCGCGACGCTATCGGTGATGCGGAGCATGGCGGCGGATCGCACCAATTGGCGAGGGGGCCGCGGCAACCGCGACCCCCTCTGGTTCATGAGCTTGGAGGCTGGCCGGAACGGCCGAGCCCGGCGCGGAAAACGCACCCTCGAGGCGCTGCCCCTCAGGCCGTCTCTCCCCGCGTGATCCCGGTCTCGCGCTCCAAGGTCCCATCAGACATTGGATCACCTCCTTTCGTTGTTGCGTCCCGAAACGATGGTGCCACCTCGCGGGCAAAACGCAAGCCGAATCTGGACCGCCGGCCCATTCCGGCATCGACGCAGGTTCGAACCGAGCGCGGGCGTCAACCCGGCGCCCGGCGGCCCGCGGTCAGGGCGCGGAACGGCGCCAGCGCGAGCGCCGCGACGCCGAGCTTCACCGCGAAGTCCGCGACGGCGAGGCTGATCCAGAGCGGTGCGGCCGGGCCGAAGCCGAGCACGGGCGCGGCAGCGTTCGCCCAGGCGACGTCGACGCCGGGAGCGAGGGCCGCAAGTCCGCCGGAGAAGGCGATCCCGAAGAACAGCGCGGTATCGAGGCCGCCGCCGACCACGCTCGACACCAGCGGCGCGCGCCACCACGCCGAGCCGCGCAGCCGGTCGAAGACCGCGACGTCGACGAGCTGCGCCACCAGGAAAGCCACCCCCGAGCCGAGCGCGACGCGGGTGGTGACGACGGGCCCGAACGGGCCCTGGATTTGCGTGCCGATCGCGCTGCAGCCGAGCCCGACCACGAAACCCGCGAGCACGACCCGGCGCGCCGCGGCCGGTCCGTACAACCGGTTCACCACGTCGGTGACCAGGAAGGCGAACGGATAGGTGAAGGCGCCCCAGGTCAGCCAGGGGCCGAAGCGAACCTGCACCAGCACGTTGGAGGCGGTCACGACCACCGCCATGGCGATCACGCCTGCGACGAGACCCCTGTGCATCCGGACCTGGCTCCTTCGCGAAGTCGCAGCGACCGCCGCCGCGATCAGGGCGCGGGCGTGATAGGCCCGCGGCGTTCGCCACGCAAGGCCCGGCGCACCGGTGGCCGATCCGGCGGCCCGACAGCGAGCGGCCCGCCGGTCAGGCGCTCGAGGGCCGCCCGTCGCCTTCGGCCGGCGACGTGTCCGTCTTCGCGGCCCCGCGCGCAGCGCCCAGTCGCGAAGCGTCGTGGAAGATATCCTCGAGGTCGAGCGTCGAGGCCTCGCCGACGCGATCGAAGTTCTGGGCGAGCCAGCGCTCGGCGCCAGCCCGTCCCCGCTCGAAGAGCAGGGTCAGGTAACTCCACTCCGCATTCATCTTGGACGAGGCCGAGAGGCTAGCCACTTCCTCATCGAGATGGAGCAGATGCAGGAAGTTGCGCTCGTCGCGCTCGACCTCGATCCTGCCCGCGTCGATATACCGCTGCGCCAACGTGATGGCGCGAAGCTCTTTGATCAAGCTCGAATTGAAGCTGATCTCGTTGACCCGGTTGAGGATGTCGCGCGCGCTGCGCGGCAGCTCGCGGCGCACCAGCGGGTTGACCTGGATGACCAGGATGTCCGGGCTCGCCCGGCTCTCGACCAATGGATAGAGCGCCGGGTTGCCGGTGAAGCCGCCGTCCCAGTAGGCCTCGCCGTCGATTTCGACGGCCGGGAACATCTGCGGCAAGCAGGCCGACGCCATGACACTGTCGAGGGTCACCTCGCCTCGGCAGAAAATCCGCGGCCGGCCGGTGCGCACGTTCGTCGCAGTGACGAACACTTTGATATCGGGGCAGGTATTGACCCGTTCGAAATCAACCCGCTCGCGGACGATGTCGCGCAGAGGGTTCACGTTCGTCGGATTGAGTTCGTAGGGCGAGAAAATCCTGCTCAGGTTCTCCATCAGCAGGTAGCCGGGCGAGTTGTCCAGGCTGAAGTCGCCCCGCATCTTGTCCCACGGACTGCGTTGGATCGGCGAGAAGCGCGCCGCATCGCTGACCGCCTTCCAGAAGTCGCGCAGCGCGGCACGGGCGACGTCCGGGTCCCCGCTCGTGAAGCCGTCGGCGAGCACCACCGCGTTCATCGCCCCGGCGCTGGTGCCGCTGACGCCGCGGATCGCGAGCCGGCCGTCCTCGAGGATCTTGTCGAGCACACCCCAGGTCAGCGCCCCGTGCGAGCCGCCGCCCTGCAGCGCCAGATTGATCGGTTTCTGCTGCGGGGCGGCGCCACGCGGCCGAGTGGAACGGTTCATTTGGAAGCCTCCGCACCGCGATCCAATCCGCGACGCCGCAACCTATCTCTTGCGGTGGGACGCCCGCAAGTCCGTCACGGCGCGCCCTTCGGGCGCGCATGGGCATTTGTTCTAGAAGCGGACACGCAGACCGATCGTGCCGTACTGCGCGCCGCCCCAGGCGTCGCTGACCAGACCCCAGACCCCCGAGCGGTGATGGAACCGGAACAGGAGTTCGTACTGCGGCGCCTGCGGCAGCGCGACGGTGATCTCGGGCGAGAAGAAATGCATGAGCCGGTCGCCTTCGCCGTCGCGGGCGCGCTCGACCTCCTTGTCCGACACGCCCGTGGCGTAGTTGAAACCGGTGGACAGGGCCACGCTCGTCACGACCGTCGCGTCCCACGGAAAGCCGCGGTAGCGGAAGAACGCGGCGCCCCAGACCTCGGTCTCGTCCTGCTCGCCGGAGCGCTGCCCGACGCCGATCTCGGGCTCGACGTCGACCCGTCCCCACAACGTGGCGAGGCGACGGGACAGCGTCGTCGCCACGATGTGGTCGCCCTCGTAGGAGTAGGAGAACGGCAGCTTCGGTTCGGTGATGAAGACCTCGGTCATCGAGTCCTCGATGT
>JANOEW010000056.1:0-4893 GCA_031413475.1 Amaricoccus sp. | reverse complement strand
TCAAGCAGATCGCGCTGGCGCGTGCCGAGCGGCGGCCGGCCCGGCTCGACCTGACGGCCTATCCGCATCTGCCGAAGATGGACGTCAGGATCACGGCGGCGGCCGACTACGCCGTTCTCGTTTCCGGGAGCGTGGCATGACCGACAAGGTCGCGATGCCGGCGGGCACGACCGGCGGCGCCCCGCAGGTTCTGCTGGCGCATCATCTCAAGCAGTTGAAGCTGCCGACCGTTCTTCGGGAATACGACAAGGTCGCCCGCGAATGCGCCCGCGACGGCGTCGATCACCCGCGCTATCTGCTGCGCCTGGTGGAGCTGGAATTGCTCGACCGGGAACGCCGCATGGTCGAGCGGCGCATCAAGGCGGCGCGGTTCCCGGCGGTGAAGAGCCTCGACACCTTCGACTTCACTGCCATTCCGAGCCTCAACAAGATGCTGGTGCTCGAGCTGGCCCGCTGCGAGTTCACCCTGCGCCGCGAGAACGTCATCGCGCTCGGCAACAGTGGCACCGGCAAGACGCATGCAGCCCTCGCTCTCGGTCTTGCCGCCTGCCAGAAGGGCTTCAGCGTCGCCTTCACCACCGCGGCCGCCCTCGTGCATCAGCTTATGGAGGCTCGTGACGAGCGCCGCCTGCTGAAGCTGCAGCGCGATCTGCAGGCGGTGCAGCTCTTGATCGTCGACGAACTTGGCTATGTTCCGCTGTCCCCGACGGGTGCCGAACTTCTGTTCGAGGTGTTCTCCCAGCGGTACGAGCGAGGCTCGACCATCTTCACCTCCAATCTACCGTTCGAGGACTGGACGAGCGTCATGGGATCGGAACGGCTCACCGGCGCGCTGCTCGACCGGCTGACCCACCACGTACATATTCTGACCATGAACGGCGACAGCTATCGGCTGAGGCAATCCGCCGGACGGCGTCGCGCCGCAACCGCGGCCGATCGGGCGGAGCAAAACCCTGCCACCACCGCGGCAGGCGATCCCGAGACCGGCGAGATCTCCAATCCCTGACCGCAAAGCCGTATGCGACGACACAGGAAAGGGCCCGATCGGGCCCTTTCCTGTGTCGCTCCAGGCCATCCCCGTGGCCTGCTATTACTCCGCCCCGCTGGCCTGAAATTCCTCCGCCGTTGACACACCACCCAGTCCCGCACGATCTGCAGCCCGACCCCGCCGATCCGAGCCGCCTCCGTCCGGGTTTCACCATCGCAGATCGCCGCCAGCGCCAGCAGCCGCCGAACCTGCTTCGCGTCCCGGCTGGATCGCGCAAGCCGCCGCAAATCATCACCGGTGAAGTCGCCTCAAAGCTCGATCGCCGCCGCCATGGAAAACCCCCGCCTGTTTTCCATGGTGAAGCACGCCGCCACCGCCTTCGGAATCCCCTCCGTGAGCCAGGCTCAGCGCAAGCTGGTATTACACCCGCGCCCGAGCCGTATCGCGCCGCCGGCAAGGCCGGATAGCTGTACCTCGAAGTAGGCGATCGTCCGTCGCAGCCCATTCTCGAGCGCCACGCTGGGCGTCCAATCCAGGAGTTCGCGGGCGCGTGAGATGTCGGGGCAGCGCTGCCTCGGGTCGTTCACCGGCAACGGCAGGAACTCGACCCGCGATGGCGAATTGGTCAGGGCGAGAATCATTCGCGCGAGTTCAAGGATCGTGAACTCCCCCGGGTTGCCGAGGTTGACTGGCCCGGTCACATCGTCCCCGGTCGCCATCATCCGCATGAAACCGTCGAGGAGATCGTCCACGTAGCAGAAGCTTCTGGTCTGCGACCCGTCCCCCTGAATCGTTATCGGCGCTCCGCGCAGAGCCTGAACGATGAAGTTCGACACCACCCGGCCGTCGTTGGGATGCATGCGCGGCCCATAGGTGTTGAAGATGCGCACGACCTTGGTGCGCACCCGGTGCTGGCGATGATAGTCAAAGCAGAGCGTCTCCGCGCAGCGCTTGCCCTCGTCGTAGCAGGATCGTGGACCGATCGGGTTGACGTTGCCCCAGTACTCCTCCGTCTGGGGGTGCTGCGTGGGATCGCCATAGACCTCGGACGTCGACGCCTGCAGGAGCCTCGCCCGGGTGCGCTTGGCGAGCCCGAGCATGTTGATCGCGCCATGCACCGAGGTCTTAATCGTTTGAACCGGGTCAACCTGGTAATGAACCGGGGAGGCCGGGCAGGCGAGATTGTAGATCTCGTCCACTTCGACGTAGAGCGGCATGGTGACGTCGTGCCGCATGAGCTCGAAGTTTGGCCGGTCGAGCAGATGCGCGACATTGGCTCTGGCGCCGGTGAAGTAGTTGTCAACGCAAAGTACCTCGTGCCCGGCCTCGACCAGTCGGTCGCAGAGGTGGCTTCCGAGAAAGCCGGCGCCACCGGTGACGAGGACCCGCTTGGCCACGCTGGGCTCGAAAAGCTTAGGCATCAGACGCCCCCTATCAACACCGGCGCGCCGGCCGCTGGTCGGTCCGTGCCGGCGTCATGTACTGGCCGTCCGGCCCGCACCCCGGCTGTGCCACGCCCAGGCGGTCTCGACGATCCGCGACAGGTCCGACCGCCGTCCGAGTCCGTCGCCAAGGAACGCGGCCGCGGCACCCGGGTCGGCAACAAGCTCGGGGGGATCGCCGGATCGGCGCGGCGCCGTCTCGAAGGGAACCGGGCGGCCGGCGACGGCATGCACCGCATCCAGCACCTGGCGGACCGAATGCCCGCGTCCCGTGCCCAGGTTGAGCTTGCGCGATGGCTCGCCCGCGAGGAGCCGGTCGAGCGCGCGCACATGCGCCTCCGCTAGATCGCTCACGTGCACGTAATCGCGGACCGCCGTCCCGTCCGGCGTCGGGTAATCGTCGCCGAAGATGCGCAGCGGCGGGCGGCGGCCAAGGACGGCGTCAAGCGCCAGAGGCACGAGATGCGTCTCCACGTCCCTCGCCTCGCCGATCTCGCCCTCGGGATCGGCCCCGGCCGCGTTGAAGTAGCGCAGCGCCACGTGCCGCAGCCCGTAGGCCATGCCGTAGTCGTCCAGAATGCGCTCGACCATGAGCTTGGAGGCACCGTAGGGGTTGATCGGCCGGGGCGGCGTATCCTCGGCGATGGGCGTCCGCTCGGGCGCGCCGTAGACGGCGCAGGTTGAGGAGAAAACGAAAGCGTCGACGTCATGCGCGCGGCAAGCGTCCAGAAGGTTCGCCGCGCCGGTCACGTTTGTCCGGTAATAGAGGCTCGGGGCCTGCATCGACTCGCCCACGAGCGCCAGCGCCGCAAAATGGAGGACGCCGACGGGTCGGTGCGCTTTGAACACCTCGTGGAGACGGTTGGCGTCGATAATGTCGCCGCGCTCGAGCGGGCCCCAGCGTACCGCCCAGCGGTTCCCGATCGATAGGTTGTCGTAGGTAACTGGTAAGTAGCCGGCACGGGCGAGCGCCTTGCAGGCGTGGCTGCCGATGTAACCGGCCCCGCCGGTCACGAGGACTGTTCCCCGTGGGGCGATCATGGCCGGGTCGCTTTCCACAAGTCAATCTTGGCTGATGTGCGCAAATGCACCACGTCGATCACGGCGTCGCGCGGATCCGGTCCATGGCCGCGCCCACGCTGCGGTTCGGCCGCCGATTGCCGTGCGAAAGCGACTTCCTCAGCTTCCAGCGCCGCTATGCGGGCGCCCAATGGGTGGCTTCGCCCCTCAGAGGACCCGCTCTTCGGATCGACCGTGAAAAAGTCGTTTCGCCCCTTAGGTGACCAGCGATCGCGCGCCGACCCAAGCCGTCTGCGGATGGTGCGCCGGATCTCGTGTCGGGTGACCCGCAGCGCCTCGGCCGGAGCGAGCCGAAGCGCGGACGCAAGCGCATGGGCGGAGCTGAGCGGGGATAACCGAACGAGCAGCCGATAGGCTGCGAGCCGCGCCCAGCCCGAGGCCCCGGAGACGGCGAGCAAGTCGTCAGGCGTCTCAGGGTAGCACACGCGCAGATGACCGAGCGCGAGTCGGCGCGACAATTCCATCCGTTCTACATCCTCGGACATCGCGCCCATCGTCCGGCGGTAGCCGGTGAGGAACTCCGGCACGGCCCCAACAGTCCAGCCGCGCGCGACCATCGCCTGAAACAGGAAATCCTCCGACCCTTGCGCGCCCGCGTCCCGCAGCGCCGGGTTGTACCCGCCGACGGCGTCGAAGGCGGCGCGCCGCACCAAAAGCGCGCTGCCATTGCCGACGAAGTTGTGCAGGAGCGACCGCAGGTAAATGTGACCCGCGATGCTCCACGGAGTGCTCGAAGTGAGGATCTTGCCTTGCTCGTCGATCCGGCGGTGAAGGGTATAGACGAACCCCATGTCCGCGCCGCCTGCGCGCATGACGGCGAGCTGGCGTGCGATCTTCTCGGGATGCCACAGGTCGTCGGCGTCCACCGGGGCGAGGAAGGCCGCGCGGGTCGCCGCCGCGCCGGCGTTGCGCGCGCGCGCAACGCCTCCGTTCGGAACCGTCAGCACGCGCACGCGCGAATCCGACGCCGCCGCCTCCGACGCGATCTTGCCCGTGCTGTCGGTCGATCCGTCGTCGACCACCATGATCTCGAGCGCCCGGTGCGTCTGTGCCCGAACGCTGTTGAGCGTCGCCGCCAGCGTGGCTTCTGCGTTGTAGGCTGGTATAATGGCCGCCACGAGGTCGTCGGTCGACGGACTCGCAATACAGTTTTTGACCGGTGTAATGAAAATGGTGCATCGGGGTAAACGGAGCGTGAAAGGTGTCCTGATAGCCAGAATCGAATTGAACGGAAGTGCTATTTTCCGGGACTCTATTCCCCCGCCTCCCCATGTCTCTCACCCTGCGCCGCCTGCTGAACTACCTGCCGTTTCCACACGGCAGCCGCAGCGCGCAGTATCTCAAGTCAACCTGGCACAAGCCGACCCCGTTTGACCAGTGGCG
>JANOEW010000055.1:0-3927 GCA_031413475.1 Amaricoccus sp. | reverse complement strand
GTCCCGCTGTAGCGGCGAATGCCTCGCACCGGCGGATCGTCCGACTTCATCACTTCACCCACCGCTCGGCCCGCGTGCGCATCACGATGTAGATCGCGTTGGCGATCCCGGTCAGCACGATCATCCCGAACGCCAAAGCGTAACCCAGATGCGGGTCCTGCAGCACGTCGCCGCGGATCTGCGCGAACAGCAGGATCGGCACGATCCCGAGCGACGATCCGGTCAGCGCATAGGCCGTCGCCACCGCCCCGAAGGCGTTGGCGAACAACAGCGCGAAGGTGCCGAGCAGCGTCGGCCACAGGATCGGCAGCGCCACCATGCGCCAGTACTGCGCGCCGCTCGCCCCGAGGATCTCCGCCGCCTCGCGCCACTCGCGCTTCAGCCCGTCGAGCGCGGGCGTCACGATCAGGATCATCAGCGGGATCTGGAAAAACAGATAGGTCAGCGTCAGCCCCCAGAAGCTCAGCAGGTTGAAGCCCATCGCGTAGATGTTGATCCCGAACCACTCGCGCAGCAGGATCGTCACCAGCCCCAGCCGCCCCAGGGTCGCCAGGAATGCGAACGCCAGCGGCACCCCGGCGAAGTTCGACGCGACCCCGGAGAAGGTCGTGATCGGCCCGCGCAGCCAGCCCGGCAGCCTGCCCACGGTCATCGCCGCGGCGATCGCGAAGCCGATCACGCAGCCGAGCAGCGCCGAGGCGACGCTGATCCGGATCGAGATCGAGAACGCTGCGAGGATCGAGGGCTGGAACAGCCCCGCGACATTGCCGAACGTGAACCCGCCCGCCGGGGTGCGGAACGCGCCGACCACGATCTGCATCGTCGGCAGGATCAGGAACAACAGCGCGAACGCCAGGAACGGCACGATGCCGAGCCAGGCGAACGACCGGCGCGCGCCGGGCGCGGCCGGTGCTGTGCCGGGGGGTGAAGCGGCGGCCATGTCGGCGCGGAGTGCGCCGGGCCCCGGGGTCCGGGGCCCGCGCCGTCCGCTATTCGGTGACGTTGGCGCCGACCACGGCGTCCCAGCCGCCGGTGACGGCTCCCTTCATCGCGTCCTGCTCCGCGAGGGTCGGGAACACCGCCTTCTCGTAGGCGGCCGCCGGCGGCAGCGCGTCGAGCAGCTCCTGCGGCACCACGCCCCGCGCCACCATGTCGTTGAACCGGATCGGGTGGCAGTAGCCCTTCAGCCAGCCGAGCTGGCCCTCGTCGGAATAGAGGTATTCCATCCACAGCTTCGCGGCGTTCGGATGCGGCGCATAGGCGCTGATCGCCTGCACGTAGACGCCGGCGACGACCCCGGACGCCGGCACCACCACTTCGACCGGCGGGTTGCCGGCCAGCGTGTCGCGACCCGACAGCGCGTTGTAGTCCCACCAGATCACGATCGGAGTCGCGCCCTGCGCCAGGGTTCCCGACTTGCCGATCACCGGCACGAAATTCCCGGCCTTGTTCAGCTCGGCGAAGAACTGGAGGCCCTTTTCGCCTGCGTCGGCGCCCGCCGCGCCGCCCGCGGCCAGGCCCGCCGCGTAGACCCCGAGGATCGCCTGGTTCGAGGCGCGCGGATCGCCGGCCAGCGCCACGGCGTTGGCGAACTCGGGCTTGAGCAGATCCGCCCAGTCCTTCGGGCTCTCGGTGACGATGTCCTTGTTGATGGCGAAGGACAGCACCCCGTAGTAATCGCCGTACCAGTGGCCGTCCGCGTCCTTGACCTCGTCGGGGATCGTGTCCCAGGTCGACACCTTGTAGGGCAGCAGCAGGTCTTCGGCCTGCGCCGCCGGACCGAACGACAGGCCGACGTCCAGCACGTCGGGCGCCTGCGGGCCCTTGTTGTCCTTGTTCGCGCGCACCGCCTCCAGCTCGTCCGCCGACCCGGCGTCGGGGTTCAGCTCGTTCACCGTCAGGAACGGGTACTTCGCCTTGAAGCCCTCGATCACGCCGCCGTAGCCGCACCAGTCGTGCGGCAGGGCGATCGTGGTCAGCATGCCCTCGGCCTTGGCGGCTTCGATCAGCTCATCGAGCGTCTGGGCCGCCGCCGAGCCGGCGGCGACCGCCAGCGTCAGCCCGACGAGCATGGTCGTGGATTTCAGGTGCGGCATCGCGAGACCCCCTCTGTTGAATGCATCGCCTGTCAGGGCGATCGCCGCGCGCAGCCGACGCTTTCGCGGGTGCGGCGCGACGGGCGAAGTTAACGCCCGTTCATGGCGGTTTTGCAACATGCTTGGACCCAACCCCGTGGCGCCCGCAGCGCTGATTCAGTAAGTTAGCAATATCAATGACATGACCTAATATTCAGCGTGAATGGACGCTCAGAACCGCCAGATCAGCGGCACCAGCCAGACTCCGACCACCCCGTAGAGCAGCGTCAGCGGCAGCCCCAACCGCCAGTAGTCCCCGAACTGGTAGCCTGCCGGCCCCATCACCATGGTGTTCACCGGGGTCGAGACCGGGGTCAGGAACGAGGCCGAGGTGGCGACCGACAGCGTCATCAGCACCGGCAGGGCCGAAACGCCAAACGCTTCGGCCGACAGGATCGCGATCGGGATCAGGATCAGGCAGGTCGCCGTGTTCGAGATCACCGCCCCGAGCAACACCCCCAGCACGAACAGCCCCGCCAGCAGCAGCCGCGGCGTCCCGTCGCCCACCAGCGCGACCAGCCGGTCGGCGATCAGCGCCGCCGCGCCGGTCTGATAGAGCGCGGTCGACAGCGGGAACATACCCGCCATCAGGATCACCGTCGTCCAGTTCACCGCCCGGTAGGCCCGCTCGACCGTAACCAGCCCGAGAGCCAGCGTCGCGCCCGCCGCCAGCAGCGCCGCCACCGCCGGCGCCGCCAGCCCGCCGGCGATCAGCACCACCATCGCGCCGACCAGCGCCAGCATCGAGGCAGCACCCACCCCCAGCGCCACGGTCTGGCGCTTCACCTCCGCCGGCTTGTCGACCAGCAGCACGCCCGGCGTCTTGCGCTGCCGGTCGATCGTGTCCCAGGCCCCCTGGATCAGCACGTAGTCGCCGGCCTCGAGCGTGATCTCGCCTGCAAGATCCTCGCCGCGGCGCTGCACCGCCAGCACCGCGAGGTCGCCGGCGCTCGTCACCATGCCGGGAAACACCCGCCGCCCGATGAAGCGCGAGCGCGGCGGGATCACCGCCTCGACCACGCCGGCCATGCGGTTGATCAGCTTCTTCGCCGCCGCTTCGCCGGAGATCGCTTCGACCTTCAACCCCTGCGCCGCCGCCAGCCCCGCCGCGCCCTCGGCCGTGCCGCGCACCACCACGAAGTCCCCCGCCGCGAGCGGCGCCCCCAGCCGCGGCGCGCCCTTCCGGTCGGCGATGGTCACGAGGCGCAGCCCCGGAAAGGGCGACAGATCCAGCGCGCCGACCCGCTCGCCGCGCAGTGGCGAGTCGTTCCTGACCTTGAGTCTGAAGACGTCGGAGGCGAGCTGGTACTGCTCGACCAGGGTTTCGGCGTAGCGGCTGAGGTCGGGCGGCAGGTTCGCCGGCGACCGCTTCGGCACCAGCCGATCGCCGAACAGCACCACGATCAGGATCGTCCCGGCCAGCAGCGGCAGGCCGACCAGCGCGAACTCGAAGAAGTTCAGCCCCCCCGCCCCGGCGTCCGCCACCGCGTTCGCGATCAGCACGTTCTTTGGCGCGCCGGTCAGCGCCAGATGCGAGCCCGCGCCCGAGGCGAAGGCGAGCGGCATCAGGAGCCGGCTCGGGTCGTCGCCGAGCCGCACCACCAGCAGCATGACCACCGGCATCAGCGCCCCGACCGCGCCCGAGGAGTTGATCAGCGGGCACAGCGCCGCCACGCCGATCATGCTCACCACCAGGAGCCGCGTCTTCGAGCCCGCGACCAGCCGCTCCACCTGCTGGCCCGCCCAGGTGGTGACCCCGGTCGCCTCGAGCCCGGCGGTCACCACGAACAGC
>JANOEW010000054.1:0-6367 GCA_031413475.1 Amaricoccus sp. | reverse complement strand
GTCAGGTCAGTTTCAATAGCTTACATAGATCAGATATTTAAGCCGATTTCCCCTTTGGAAAGGCGGAGGGCGTGCCCCCTTCCCCCCGCGGGCAAGACTGCTACACTCCAACCCGGACCCGCTCGAGAGGCCGACCGATGGACCGCCTGACCGCCCGCGCCCTGCGCCGCGCCACCCCCCCGGACGCCGCGGCCGACCGGGTAACCCTCGACTACGAGGGCCGCTTCCTGCGGCGCCGCACGCTCACTACCGACGCCGGCCGGCCGCTCTTGGTCGACCTGCCCGAAACCGTCTCCCTGAACGACGGCGACGCCTTCGAGACCGAGGCAGGCGCCCTGATCACCGTCCGCGCCGCGCCGGAGCCACTGATCGAGATCACGGCGCCCCCCGCCGACCTCACCCGCCTCGCCTGGCACGTCGGCAACCGCCACGCCCCCGCCCAGATCGAGCCGAACCGCCTGCTGATCCGCTCCGACCCGGTCCTCGCCGACATGTTGGCCCGCCTCGGCGCGACCACCCGCGCCGTCACCGAGCCCTTCCGCCCCGAAGGCGGCGCCTACGGCCATGGCCGCACCCACGGCCACCACAGCGGCGGCCCCACCGACCACCCGCATGCCCATGCCTCCGACTGACGCCCGCGCCGTCCAGATTCTCGCCGCCTGGCTCTCGCCGGCCTATCCCATCGGCGCCTTCAGCTATTCGCACGGCCTCGAATGGGCGGTTGAAGCCGGCGACGTCACCTCCCCCGCCACGCTCGAAGCCTGGACCGCTGACCTCCTCGCCCATGGCGCCGGCCGAACCGACGCGATCCTGCTGCGCCACGCCTACGCGGCGCCCGACCCCGCGCCGATCGCCGAACTCGCCGCCGCCCTCGCCCCCTCCGCCGAGCGCCTGCTGGAGACCACCCAACAGGGCGCCGCCTTCGCCCGGACCACCGCCGCCGCCTGGGGCCTCGACCTCGACCCAGCGCCCTACCCCGTCGCCCTCGGCCGAGCCGCGCGCCTCATGGACCTGCCGGTCGACCTGACCGTCACACTCTGCCTCCAGGCCTTCGCCGCGAACGTCGTCTCCGCCGGCGTGCGCCTCGTGCCCATCGGCCAGACCGACGGCCAGCGCATCACCGCCCGCCTCCTGTCGCTCGCGGCCCGCATCGCCGCCGAGACCGAGGCCGCGTCCCTCGACGACCTCGGAGGCTGCGCCTTTCGCGCGGACCTCGCCTCGATGCTCCACGAAACCCAGACCACGAGGCTCTACCGCTCATGAAATCCCCCCACGGCCCGCTCCGCGTCGGCATCGGCGGCCCGGTCGGCGCCGGTAAGACCGCCCTCATGGACCAGCTCTGCAAGCGCATGCGCGACCGATACTCCATCGCCGCGATCACCAACGATATCTATACCCGCGAGGACGCCGAGTTCCTGATGCGCTCCCAGGCGCTGCCGCTGGAGCGCATCATCGGCGTCGAGACCGGCGGCTGCCCGCACACCGCGATCCGCGAAGACGCGAGCATCAACCTCGACGCCGTCGACGAGATGGTGAAACGCTTCCCCGACCTCGACCTGATCCTGATCGAATCCGGCGGCGACAACCTCTCCGCCACCTTCTCGCCCGAGCTCGCCGATCTCACCCTCTACGTCATCGACGTCTCCGCCGGCGACATGATCCCCCGGAAGGGCGGCCCCGGCGTCACCCGCAGCGACCTCTTGATCATCAACAAGACCGACCTCGCCCCCCATGTCGGCGCCAGCCTCGATATCATGGACCGCGACGCCCGCCGCATGCGCGGCGACCGCCCCTTCCAGTTCGCTCGCGTCCGCGACGGGTTGGGCGTGCCCGAGGTGATCGCCTTCATCGAGACCGCGGGCGGGCTGGCCTGACTGGACGCGCGAGGCGCCCGACCCCATCTATCGGCGAACCGAAAGAGGAGACCCGCCATATGGCCGAATACCGCAAGAACCCCGAGGCGCTGTCCTGCCTGACCCCCGAGCAGTACCGGGTGACGCAGGAAGACGGCACCGAGCGCCCGTTCAGCAACGCCTACTGGGACACCAAGGCCCCCGGACTCTACGTCGACGTGGTCTCGGGCGAGCCGCTGTTCGCCTCCACCGACAAGTTCGACAGCGGCACCGGCTGGCCGAGTTTCACCCGACCGGTCGATCCAGCCCTCGTGGTCGAACACAGCGACACCAAGCTCGGGATGCGCCGCACCGAAGTGCGCTCGAAGAACGGCGACAGCCACCTCGGCCATGTGTTCGACGACGGCCCGCGCGACAAGGGCGGCATGCGCTACTGCATCAACTCCGCCGCCTTGCGCTTCGTGCCGCTCGACCGGCTCGAGGCCGAGGGCTACGCCGACTACCGCCGCCTGTTCGAGCCGGCGACCCAGACCTGAGACGCAGCCCGGGGGCTCAGGCGCGCATCCTGAGGCCCTCGGGGTCGAAAGGCGGCTCGACCGCGATCCGCGCCGGGCGGCGGCGGCCGAGGATCTCGACCTCGAACAGCCCCGCCTCCTCGCGCCCCGCCAACGGCGCCGGCACATAGCCCTGCGCCATCGACAGACCCATATGGTGGGCGTAGCCGCCCGAGGTCACCCAGCCGACCACCCGCCAGTCGCCGTCCACCCGCCCGTCCGGCTTCGGCGTCGCCAGACCCGCCCCGTCGAAACGCGGCGCGCCGGTCCCATGCGGCGGCGCGACCACGCCGGGGTCCTCGGCGACCCGCCCCCAGACCGGCTCGTCGCCCATCACGTCGGCGTCCTCGGCCTCGATCACGAAGCTCACCCGCCGCAGCCGCGGCCCGGCCGCGCGCTCTTCCGCTGCGGCCGCGCGCCCGACGAAGTCGTTCTTGCGCAGATCGACGAAGCGCTCCATCCCGCCCTCCTCCGGCCCGTAGATCGGCCGCAACTCGGCGAACCAGGTCGGGAAGTTCTTCTCCAGCCGCATCGACAGCAGCGCCCGCATCCCGAAATCGACGATGCCGTGCGCCGCCCCCGCCGCCTTGGTCGCGAAATAGAGTGTGCGCAGATACGCAGGCTCCACCCAGATCTCGTAGCCCAGATCGCCGGTGTAGCTGATCCGGTTGACCAGCGCCGGGCATCCCGCCACGTCCATCCCGCGATGGTCCATGAAGCGGAACGCCGCGCCCGACACGTCGTGGTCGGTCAGCGCCCCGAGCACGTCGCGCGACCGCGGCCCCGCGATCATCAGCCCCACCAGCCGCTGGCCCAGCCGCTCCACCCGCACCGAGCCGTCGCCCGGCAGCCGCGCCTCGAACCAGCGCATGTTATGGATCTGCGCCGCCGACGAGCCCCAGATCAGGAAGCGATCCGCCCCGGCCTTCGCCACCGTGAAGTCGCCGATCAGCTTGCCGCGCTCGTTCAGCATCGGCGACAGCACGATGCGCCCGGTCCGCGGCATCGCGTTGGTCAGCAGATGGTTCAGCCAGCCCTCCGCCCCCGGCCCGGTCACCTCGTACTTGGCGAAATTGGCGATCTCGGTGACGCCGACCCGCTCGCGCGTTGCACGAACCTCGTCGCCCACATGCCTGAAATCGTTCGAACGATGAAACGACAGCACGTCGCGCGGCTCGGTCCCCTGCGGCGCGAACCACAAGGGCACCTCCAGCCCCCAGGTCACCCCCATCACCGCGTTGTTGTCGCGGGACTGGATGTCGTAGAGCGGCGTCGTCTGCGCCGGCCGCGCCGCCACCAACTCCTCATTGGGGAAGCGGATCGAGAACCGCCGCGAGTAGTTCTCCCGCACCTTGGCGTTGGCATAGCGCAGCGTCGACCAGTCGCCGAACCGCGCCACGTCCATCCCGAACACGTCGTGCCCCGGATCGCCCGTCGTCATCCAGTTCGCCAGCGCCAGCCCGACCCCGCCGCCCTGCGAAAACCCCGCCATCACCGCGCAGGCGGTCCAGAAGTTCGTCAGCCCCTGCACCGGCCCCACCAGCGGGTTGCCGTCCGGCGCGAAGGTGAACGGCCCGTTGATCACCTGCTTGATCCCGGCGGTCTCCAGCGCCGGGAAATGCCGGAACCCCACCTCCAGCGACGGCGCGATCCGGTCGAGGTCGGGCTGTAGAAGCTCGTGCCCGAACTCCCACGGCGTCGTCAGCGGCGACCACGGCTTGCAGGCCTTCTCGTAGGTCCCGAGCAGAATCCCCTCGCGCTCCTGCCGCGTGTAGATCTCGCCCTTGAAGTCGATCACCCCCACCAGCTCCCGCCCGGTGGCGCGGTTGTATTCCACCACCTCCGGCATCCGCTCGGTCAGCAGATACATGTGCTCCATCGCCAGCAGCGGCAGCTCCAGCCCCACCATCCGCCCGACCTCGCGCGCCCATAGCCCGCCCGCGTTCACCACATGCTCGGCCCGCACCGTCCCGTGCTCGGTCACCACGTTCCAGGTCCCGCCCGGGTCTTGGGTCAGCTCCACCACCCGGTTGCGCAGCACCACCGTCGCCCCGAGCTTCTGCGCCGCTTTGGCGTAGGCGTGCGTCGTCCCAGACGGATCGAGATGCCCCTCCACCGGGTCCCACAGCGCGCCCACGAACTGCGTCTCGTCCATCAGCGGAAACATCGCCTTCGCCTCGGACGGGGTGATGATCTCCGTCTCCATCCCCAGACACCGCCCCTTGGCGTGCACCAGCCGCAGGAAATCCATCCGCTCGGGGCTGTCGGCCATCATCACGCCGCCGGTCAGGTGCAGCCCGCAGCTCTGCCCCGACAACGCCTCCAGCTCCTTGTAGAGCCCGACCGTGTAGGCCTGCAGCTTGGCCACGTTCGGGTCGCCGTTCAGCGTGTGGAAGCCGCCGGCCGCGTGCCAGCTCGACCCGCTGGTCAGCTCCGAGCGCTCGATCAGCATCACGTCGGTCCAGCCGGCCTTCGCCAGGTGATACAGCACCGAGCAGCCGACCACCCCGCCGCCGATCACCACAACCCGCGCCTCGGTCTTCATGCCCGCCCCTGCCTCAGTCGATTAGCGCCGCGACCAGATCCGAATCCGGGTCCGCCAGCGGCTCGATCACATCGAAATGATGCCGCCTCGGCGCGATCGTTTGCGACATCTCGGCCCGCAGCCCCGTCCAGACGTTGGCGAGCAGCGTCGACTGCCGCACGAACTCCGGCCGCTCGGCGTCGCCGACCCAGACGTGCGCCCGCGCGCCCGGCCGCGGAACCAGCAGCGCCGGGCTCTCCGCCGCCGCCTCCGCCAGGTCCAGCCGCAGGTCCGCGTTCAGCGCCAGCCGCAGCAGCGGGCGCAGGTCGTGCAGCCCGCTGATCGACACCACCCGCTCGATCCGCGCCGCCACCCGCTCGGGCAGCCCGCTGTCCTCGCAGATCTGCCGGGTGACCAGATGCCCACCCGCCGAATGCCCGACCAGGACCATCGGCCCGCCGAAGGCGGCGGCGAGCTGGGTCACCGCCTCGCCGATCGAGCGCACGATCTCCGCGACCCGGACCTCCGGCGCCAGCGGATAGCCCGGCATCGCCACCACCCAGCCCCGCGCCAGCGGCCCCGCCGCCAGATGCGACCACAGGTCCCGGTCGAACGCCCGCCAGTAGCCGCCGTGCACGAACACCACCAGCCCGCGCGGCGAAGCCTCCGGCAGGAACAGATCCACTTTCTCGCGCGGCGCCCGGCCGTAGGGCAGCCCCTCGCGCCGCCGGTCCGCCGACATGCCGGCGCGAAACGCCGCCGCCGCCGCCCGCCAGCGCTCGGGATACTCCGCCCCGCCCGGGATATGCGGCGCATTGGCGTAGGCGTCGTTCCAGTCGGCGATCGCGGACACGCTCAGAACGCCTTGAAGGTCATGGTCGTCAGGCTGCGCTCGACGTCGGGAATGTCCCGCAGCCGATCGTTGACGAACCGGCCGATGTCCTCGCCGTCGGGGACGTAGACCTTCATGATCAGATCCCAGTCCCCGGACGTCGAATACAGCTCGGACGCGAACTCGCGGTCGTAGATCGCGTCGGCGACCTCGTAGGTCCGCCCCGGCCGGCAGCGGAGCTGAATGAACACGCAGATCATGGCCGTCCCCCGTGGCGTCGGACTTAACCGGCCCGCGCCGCCCGGCGCAATCGCAAAACCGCCCCTTGTCAACCGGCCGGATCAGCCCCGGCGGAACATCGCTGCTCGCTTCGCGCGCAAGCCCACCCGCATTCCGACCTGCACGCCCAACCCGCATTGCGACGCGCATCCCGCGCGTCCGCAAGCGTAAGTCGACGCGGATGCCGCCTGGTCGACGACGCACCGCCGATGGCAGGGCTCGCCCGCGCGCCACCGCCCGCGCGCCGCCGACCGCGCGCCGCCGCCCGCGCACCGCCGCCCGCGCAGAGTGCGGCCGTCGCCGGCTTGCCGCAACACCCCCCGGA
>JANOEW010000053.1:0-5102 GCA_031413475.1 Amaricoccus sp. | reverse complement strand
CGGTTCTTGGCCAGCGACTTGCCCATGCCGCGCACAACCTCGGACACGCCGCGCTCGCCGCTCATGGCGTCGATCGACAGGACGATGTCGCCTGCCGCCCGCGCGCCGACCTCGGCGCGCGGGCCCGACCCTGACGCTTCCGCTGTCATCGCGGCGCAGGCCCCGTGCGGCGTGGGTCAGGCCGCCTCGTCGTCGAGATCGACCTCGTCGACCATCGGCGTGACCTCGCGGCCGTCGTAGTGGCCGCAGGCCGGGCACACGTGGTGCGGGCGGCGCAGCTCGCCGCAGTTGGAACACTCGTTCGGGTTCGCGGCCACCAGCGCGTCATGTGACCGGCGCATGCCGCGCTTGGCGCGTGTGACCTTGCTTTTCGGAACAGCCATTTCTCGACCTCGATCTCGCCCGGGCCGCTGCCCGAATCCTTCTCATGCGCGTTCGGCGCGTCCGGGTACCATGCACGGCGTGGCTTGTCACGCCGATGGCCCCATGCGCGGCTGGAAAACGAGCCGCGAACCATACGCATTCGCCGCGTCAGCGCAAGTCCAAATGCGTGGGATCACGAGCCTTCGCCCATCCTGGCGCGCAGCGCCGCAAGCGCGGCGAAGGGTTTCACCTCCGCCTCCGGAATGGGCGCGGCGCCCGGCAGCGCGCTCGCGAACTGCGTTCCGAGCGCTGCGCCCGCGCGCCGTGGATAGGCCGGCAGCGCGAGCGCCAGCGCCTCGGTCGCGACGAGCCCGAAGTCGATCCGCTCGCCGAGCGGTTCGGTTTCGTCGTCCGCGTAGTCGCCGATGAGGACCTCCGGTCCATCTGGCGCCGCGCCGGGCGCGAAGATCCGCCGGACCGGGACGTCGACCCGGGTCGTCACCGGGTCGAGCGTCACGACGCAGGACTGAACCACCGTGGCGCCGAGATCGGCCTCAAGCCGCCACGCGCCGTCGGGGGCCGGGGTCAGCCGCCCCTTGAAGCGCAGCTTGCGGATCGCCTGCGCGCCCATCAGCCGCGCGAGAGCCGCGGCCTCGTCGGGGGTCGGCGAAAGGTCGAAGTCGAATTCGGTTCGGCCGCGCAGCCGGGCGACGTCGATCAGGCGCGGGAACTCGGGATTGGCGGCGGAACGGTTAACGAACTCGGGCATGATCCCACCCTCGAGGTCTGTGGCCGCGCCGCGGCGACCCAAGTTCCTTGAACATAAACCACGCTCGGGATAGGGGAGCAAGGGATTTCCCGTCAGCCCGAGGGTTGGGTATGCTCTCCAAGGCCTTGCGCCGCACTGCCGTCCTGCTCCTGTCGCTCGGCCTGGTCGGCGCCGGCTGTGCGCCGACGACCCAGGTGCACGGCTACATCCCGTCGCCGTCTGACGTCGCGCGGGTGCAACCGGGCGTGGACACCGTCGCGACGGTCGAGGAGATCCTCGGGCTGCCCACCAGCACCGGGCTGTTGCGCGATTCGGCCTGGTTCTACGTCCAGAGCATCTTCGAGTCTTACACCTACAACCCGGCGCGGGTGGTCGATCGCACGATCCTGGTGGTCAACTTCAATCCGAACGGCGTGGTCACGGGGATCGAGAAGTTCGGGATCGACAAGGGTCGGATCGTGCGCCTGACCGCGCGAACCACCGACACCGGCGGCCGCCAGCTCGGCGTGCTCGAGCAGATCTTCGGCAACCTGCTCAACATCGACGCCACGCAGTTCGAGGAGTGAGGCGCCGGTTCGGGTCGCGCCGAAGGGCGGGGCCGGGAGGCACGCCGTCGCGCAGACCCGGGCTGGCGGTCGTGGTCGGTATCGGGGCCCGCCGTCAAGCTTCGGTCACACGGCTGTGGCATAGACTGCGTCGTGTTCGGTCGGGAGCGGCGTGGAATGTCAGGGCCGGAGTTGGGCAGGTATCGGGCGAGGTTCGCGGAGGGGCTCGGGGACGTGGCGCGGGCGCAGGCGCTGCGCTTCCGGCGGTTCCGGGCCGGTGGTGGCGATGGGCGCGACGGCGACGGCTACGACGCCCGGGCGCGGCACGTGCTGGTGGAGGAGACCGCCACCGGGCGGCTGGTCTGCTGCTTCCGGGTGACGCCGTTCGCGGACGGATCGGGGATTGGCGGGTCGTATTCGGCGCAGTTCTACGAGCTCGGGAGGCTGGCGCGCTATCCGGGGCGGATGCTTGAGATGGGGCGGTTCTGCGTCGAGGCGGGCGAGACCGACCCTGCCGTTCTGCGCGTCGCCTGGGGGGCGCTCGGCGACTATGTGGCGGCAGAGGGGGTCGAGCTGCTGTTCGGCTGCTCGAGCTTCGCGGGGACCGAGGCCGAGGCCTTCGCCGACGCCTTCGCCCTGCTGCGGGACCGCCACCTCGCGCCGCGGCGCTGGCTGCCGCGGATCAAGGCGCCGTCGGTGTTTCGCTTCGCCCGGGCGCTGCGCCTGCGCAAGCCCGACCTGACCGCGGCGATGCGGGTGATGCCGCCCCTGCTCAGGAGCTACCTCGCCATGGGGGGATGGGTCTCGGACCACGCGGTGATCGACCGCGACCTCGGCACGCTGCATGTCTTCACCGGGCTAGAGATCAAGGCCGTGCCACCGGCCCGGCTGCGCCTGCTGCGCGCCCCGGCGGCCATGCAGGCGTGAAATTGATCAACTAATTGAAATTTAACGCGTAACGGAACCCACGTGCGCCTTTGCGCTTGACACGCCAGCGCAGCGGGGCCACGATTGAAGCAAGGGGATTGCGGTCTCCCCTCGAGGCGACAGCCCAAGCATCGCGTCCAGCTCCCATTTGCGCTTCAGCGAGGACGCCGCCATGACATCGCCCAACTCCATCGCCATCGACAAGCTTGCCCGCCTGCTCGGCCGCGCCGACACGCCGGCGTTGATCGACGTGCGCGACGCAGCGGACTTCGCCGCCGACCCTCGGTTGATCCCCGGTTCCCGCCATCTGGACGCCGAGGACGTCACGGCCTGGGGTCCGGCGCTCGAGGGGCGGCGGGTCGTGGTCGCCTGCCAGTTCGGCCACGGGCGGAGCGAAGGCGTCGCGGCCTGGCTGCGCCATTTCGGCGCCGAGGCCGAGACGCTCGAAGGTGGCTTCGCCGCCTGGTCGGCGGCCGGCCTGCCGGCGGTCCCCGCCGACCGGCTGCCGCGGCGCGATCCGCAGGGCCGCACGGTCTGGGTGACACGGGCGCGACCGAAGATCGACCGCATCGCCTGTCCCTGGCTGATCCGTCGCTTCGTCGATCCGGAAGCGGTGTTCCTGTTCGTGTCGCCGGGCGAAGTGGTGGGCGTCGGCGAGCGCTTCGGGGCGACGCCATTCGACGTCGAGGGCGAGGGGCTGGTCTGGACCCATCGCGGCGAGCGCTGCACCTTCGACGTGATGATCGAGGCGTTCGGCCTCGCCAGCCCGCCACTGGACCGGCTGGCAACCATTGTGCGCGGCGCCGACACCGCGCGCCTGGACCTCGCGCCCGAGGCGGCCGGGCTGCTCGCGGCCTCGCTGGGACTGTCGCGGATCTATGCGGACGATCTGGAGCAACTCGAGGCCGGAATGCTGCTCTACGACGCCTTCTATCGCTGGGCGCGCGACGCGGTGGGGGAGACCCACAACTGGCCGAGCCTGGCCCGGGCCGCGGCGCATGTCTGAGACGCTCGCCTCCGCCGGCGCGGCGGGCGGGGAGGACCGGGTTCCCTTCGCCGAAGCCGTGCGCGTCTGGGCGCGCGTCGCGGCGCTGAGCTTCGGCGGGCCGGCGGGCCAGATCGCGGTGATGCACCGCATCCTGGTTGACGAGAAGCGCTGGGTCGGCGAGGGGCGCTTCCTGCACGCGCTGAACTTCTGCATGCTGTTGCCCGGGCCGGAGGCGCACCAGCTCGCGATCTACCTCGGCTGGCTGATGAACCGCACCCGCGGCGCCGTCGCGGCCGGCGTGCTGTTCGTGCTGCCGGGCTTTCTCGCGATCCTCGGCCTGAGCATCGTCTACGTCGCGCTCGGCGAGACGCCGCTGATCGCGGGGGTGTTCTTCGGCCTGCGCGCCGCGGTGCTGGCGATCGTGCTGCAGGCGGTCGTGCGTATCGGTGGGCGGACCCTGACCAGCCGGCCGAAGCGCGCCATCGCCGCGCTGGCGTTCGTCGGCATCTTCTTCTTCTCGGTTCCGTTCCCGCTGATCATTCTGGGGGCTGGCGTCGCGGGGTTCGTCGCGGCGCGCGCGGGGGTCCCGGCCTTCCTCGAGGGCGGCGGCCACGGGCCGGCGAAGGACGGGCTCGCCGATCGCGACTCGGCGCTCGGCGAGGCGCTGCCGGACCACGCCCGACCGGGAACCGCGCATACGCTGCGGACGGGCGCGATCGTCGCTGCGCTCTGGCTCGGGCCGGTTGCGCTGCTCGTGCTGGCGCTTGGCCCCGAGAACGTGTTCGCGCGGCTGGCGACCTTCTTCAGCTTTCTCGCAGTCGTGACCTTCGGCGGCGCCTATGCCGTGCTCGCCTATGTCGCGCAGGCGGCGGTGGAGACGCACGGCTGGCTGAGCGCGGCCGAGATGCTCGACGGGCTCGGCATGGCCGAGACGACCCCGGGGCCGCTGATCATGGTGGTGCAGTTCGTCGGCTTTCTCGCCGCGTTCCGCGACCCGGGCGCGCTTTCGCCCTATGCCGCGGCGGTGCTCGGCTCGGTGCTGACGACCTGGGTGACATTTGCGCCGTCGTTCCTGTGGATCCTGCTCGGCGCGCCCTACGTCGAGCAACTACGCGGCGCGCGGGCAACGATGTCTGGAGCAACAGTTACCGCAACTACGACTCGCAATCCGGCGGCGTGGCCAATCCCGGCCCTGGCGATATCTCGGCCGATCCGCGCTTCGATCTTCTGTCCGTCCCGCCGTATCATCTCGCGCTCGGATCGCCCTGCATCAACGCTGGTGACCCGAATCTGTTCTTCAACGACCGCGATGGCAGCCGCAATGACATGGGTTGCTTCGGTGGTCCGAGCGGCACGCTCGGTGGTGTCGGTCCGGCTGTGACCAGCGGTTTCCTCTTCACCTCGGTCGGCAACATCCCGACTTCCGAGATTACCAAGACTGGTGTGAGCGCTGGCCTCGCCAATGTCTCGCCCGCAGTCGGCGGGGCCATCGGCATCCCGCAATACAAGG
>JANOEW010000052.1:0-1927 GCA_031413475.1 Amaricoccus sp. | reverse complement strand
ACCGCAGCTCGCGCACGAGTGCCTGCAATCCAATCGGCACGTGCAGTGGCAATGGCTGCACTCTCTGGCGGAAGGTTCGCGTGAGACACCGAAAGATGGCTCGGTGTGCACGGCGACGACATGCGAAACGGAGTCCCCGGTGCTTGATGCGCCGAGAAACGAACCATGCGCGCTCGTGAATTCCGGCCATTGCTCATCGTCGACTGAATCCTGAATGCTCTACCGCGAAGCCGGCCAGTTCAAGACGTCCTACGCCTAGGACCAGCAGATCTTCCCGATCCGGCAGGACCGGATCGCGATGGTCGCGGTGCTGTTGGCCGCGTTCCTGGTCATCCCGCTGCTGACCGTGGCGTTCCCGGACGAGGGCCAGTACTGGCTTTCCGGGATCCTGATCCCGGTCCTCATCTTCTCGCTCGCCGCGCTCGGGCTGAACATCCTCACCGGCTACGCGGGCCAGCTCTCGCTCGGCACCGCGGCGTTCATGGCGGTCGGCGCGTTCGCCGCCTACAACTTCGTGCTGCGCGTCCCGGGCATCCCGCTCCTCGTGGCGTTCGTGCTGGCCGGCGTCTGCGCCGCGGGGGTCGGCATCCTGTTCGGTCTGCCGAGCCTGCGCATCAAGGGCTTCTACCTCGCGGTCGCGACGCTCGCCGCGCAGTTCTTCGTCGTCTGGGCGCTGGTGCGCTTCCCGTGGTTCTCGAACTACTCGAGCTCCGGGGTGATCACGGCGCAAAGGATGGTGATCCTCGGCTACGAGTTCGACACGCCGATCGAGAAATACCTGCTGACGCTCGCGATCGTCGCCGCGATGGCGCTGGCGGCGAAGAACATGGTGCGCGGGTCGATCGGCCGCGCGTGGATGGCGGTGCGCGACATGGACGTCGCGGCCGAAGTGATAGGCATCCGCCTGATGCACACGAAGCTCCTCGCGTTCGCGATCAGTTCCTTCTACTGCGGCGTCGCCGGCGCGCTCTACGCCTACGCCTACCTCGGCACGGTGGAGCCGGAGGCGTTCACGCTCGACCTGTCGTTCCGCATCCTGTTCATGGTCATCATCGGCGGGGTCGGCAGCATCCTCGGATCGTTCCTCGGTGCCGCCTTCATCGTGCTGCTGCCGATCTTCCTCAACATCGGCGTTCACTCGGTGAACGGATTCCTGCAGTCGGCGGTCGATTGGTCCCTGCCCGCCGGACTCACGTCGAACCTGGAACTGATGGTGTTCGGCGGCCTGATCATCTTCTTCCTCATCGTCGAGCCGCACGGGCTCGCGAGGCTCTGGCAGATCGGCAAGGAGAAGCTCCGCTTGTGGCCTTTCCCGCATTGAAATCCGCTATGCTGGGTCGCGAAGATTCGCGTTCAGCGGACGTATCCGGACAACGATCCGGTTCAACTCTCGGAGGAGACATGTTGCAACGCACCAAGATCGTCTCGACGCTTGCCGCGCTGGCGCTCGCGACCGTCACCGGCGCCGTGTCGGCGCAGGAACAGTTCGTCCCGCTGCTGTCCTATCGCGTCGGTGCCTACGCCGCCGGCGGGACGGGGCTGTTCGGCGGCTACATCGACTACATGAACTACATCAACATGAAGGAAGGCGGCGTCAACGGCGTCAAGCTCGCGTGGGAAGAGTGCGAGACCGAGTACAACAACTCGCGCGGCGTCGAGTGTTACGAGCGCCTGAAGAAACGGGGCGGCGGCGCGACGCTGGTGCAGCCGCTGTCGACCGGCATCACCTACTCGCTGATCGATCGCGTCGCGGTCGACAAGGTGCCGATGGTGACGCTGGGCTACGGTCGCACGGATGCCGCCGACGGCCGCGTGTTCCCCTGGGTCTTCCCGATGATCACGACCTACTGGTCGCAGGCCGACGGGATGATCAAGTACATCGGCATGAAGGAAGGCGGTTCGGACAAGCTCAAGGGCAAGAAGATCG
>JANOEW010000051.1:0-6853 GCA_031413475.1 Amaricoccus sp. | reverse complement strand
TACGTTTCTCAACATCTCCGGGGAACAGCGGGCGGTTGATACGGGCCATCTGGACGCAAACGAATACAGCGCTCTGCTTTCTTGGATCGGTGAGAGGCTGTAACGTTCACTGTAACACAGCACTGCTACGCTATTTGGCGGACAAATGACCAGCGCAACCCTTACTTTACAACCTCCCCCCAGCGTGGGCGTGGAACTGGAAACCAACCGATCCTTGGCCGGGCTGACCTCCATCATCGGGCAGCGCCCAGCCCTGCAGCGGGGCCGCCTGGTCCAGCGCGCCGACCTTCATCTCGAGTAGCGTAAGCCGGTCGAACCGCCGGCCGTTTGCAGTCGACGACGCTTCCAACACTCCGCGCACAGGTCTCTCACGCAATCTAAAGAATGATTAAGCGCGCCCTGCCCGCGGGCCGGCCGCCCACAGGCCCGGCCGATGGATCGGATCAGTCGGTGTGGGGCGGCAGAACGCTGAGGCGGATGTCGTCGACAAGCCCCTCGATGCGGCAGGACGCGCGCCAGCCGCACAGGCCCGGGTCGAAGTCCTCGGGCCGGCCGGCCTCGTCGCAGAGGCGGCGGAGCAAGATCGCCTGTTCGTCGGACATCGGCGGGCCGTCGGGGCGCAGGGTGGGGTCCATGTGGGTCATCGCGGTTTCCTCGTTCCTGGGCGACGCCGGGAAGGGGTCAGGCGGCGTCCTCGACCGGCTCGGCGTCCTGGCCGGTCGCGGGGCGCATGGGCGGGATGCGGGCGCCGCTGATCCCGGTGATCAGCCGGGCGCCGCGCTGGAAGGTGAGGTAGCTCCAGATCCAGCTCAGCGCGACGACGGCGCGGTTGCGAAAGCCGATCAGGAACCAGACGTGCGCGACGCCCCAGAGCAGCCAGGCGGCGAAGCCGGTGATGCGGATCCGGCCGAACTCGGCCACGGCGCGCTTGCGGCCGATGGTGGCGAGCGACCCGAAGTCGCGGTAGCGGAACGGGCGGATCTCACGGCCGCGCGCGCTGCCCGGCGTCGCGCCGGGCAGCGGGCGGCCGTCCGTTCCGGTCGCGGCGGCGGTGTCGCCGAGCACGAAGATCTCCGGATGGCCCGGCACGGGTGAGGCCGGGCCCGACCGCCACGCGGCCGGCGCGGTCCGTCTCGACCCCGAGCCATTGGCCGGCGGGCGAGGCCATGACGCCGGCGCCCCAGATCACGGTGCGCGCCTCGAGCCGCTCGGCGCCGAGGTCGACGCCGCCGCAATCGAGCGCGGTGACCGCGGACCCGAGCCGCACCTCGACGCCGAGGGTCTCGAGCGCTGCCTTCGCCGCCGCCGACAGCGGCGGGGCGAAGCCGGCCAGCAAGCGGGGCCCCGCCTCCACGAGCACGATCCGCGCGGCGCGCGGGTCGATCTCGCGGAAGTCGGCGGCGAGCGTCCGGCGCGACAACTCGGCGATCGCGCCGGCGACCTCCACCCCGGTGGCTCCGCCGCCGACGACGACGAACGTGAGCAACCGGCGCCGCTCCTCGGGGTCAGATTCGGTCTCGGCCCGCTCGAAGGCGATGAGAATGCGGCGGCGCAGGTAGGTCGCGTCGTCGATGGTCTTCAGGCCCGGCGCGAGCGCGGCCCATTCCGGATGGCCGAAGTAGGCGTGCCGCGCGCCGGTGGCGAGAATGAGGATGTCGTAGGGGATGCGGCGGTCCTCGGCGATCACTTCACGGCGCGCGAGGTCGAGGCCCGAGACCTCGGCGAGCACCACGCGCGCATTTCCCTGCCGGCGCAGGATCGAGCGGACCGGCGCGGCGATGTCTGCTGGCGACAAGGCGGCGGTCGCCACCTGGTAGAGCAGCGGCTGGAACAGGTGGTGGTTGTGCCGGTCGACGATCGTCACGTCGTAGACTGTCCGCGCGAGGCCCATGGCCGCCGACAGCCCGGCGAAGCCTGCGCCGACGATCACGACGCGAGGGGCGGCGGGCGCGGGGTCGGATCGGGACATGGGCGGGCTCCTGGCGGCGGTGCGACGAGTATCGGCGGCTCGAGAGCGGGACGGAAATGCCGGTCGGCTATGGCGTCGGTGCGGCGACCCTATCGCCGGGACCGGCGCGGCGTGACCGCGTTCGGCCGCGCCGCCGCTGGGCCGTCAATGCGCGGTCCAACCGCCGTCGACCGGCAGCGCCGCGCCGGTGATCGAGGCGGCGGCGGCGCTGGAGAGAAAGAGCGCGAGCGCGCCGATCTCCTCGACGGTGGCGAAGCGCTTGTTCGGCTGCTGGGCGAGCAGAACGTCGCGGATCACCTGCTCGCGCGGGATGCCGTGGGAGGCGGCCTGGTCCTCGATTTGCGCCTCGACCAGCGGCGTGTAGACGTAGCCGGGGCAGATGGCGTTGCAGGTGATGTTGGCCTCGGCCGCCTCGAGCGCCACGACCTTAGTGAGACCGAGAACGCCGTGCTTGGCCGCGACATAGGCCGCCTTGAACGGCGAGCCGACCAGCGCGTGCGCGGAGGCGATGTTGACGATCCTGCCGCCGCCCTGGCGTCGCATCACCGGCAGGGCGAAGCGAATGGTGTGGAAAGCCGCGGAGAGGTTGATCGCGAGCACCGCGTCCCATTTCTCCGGCGGGAAGCTCTCGATCGGGCTGACGTGCTGGATGCCGGCGTTGTTGACCAGCACGTCGAGCCGGCCGAAGCGGTCGAGCGCGAGCTGCATCATTCCGGCGATATCGTCGGACCTCGTCATATCGGCGTGCGAGTGGACGGCGGCCCCACCGAAGCTCTCGACGGTCGCGGCGATCGCCTCGGGCGCGCCGAAGCCGTTGAGCACGACCGAAGCGCCGGCGCCGGCGAGCGCCCGTGCGATGCCGAGGCCGATGCCGCTGGTCGAGCCGGTGACGACGGCGACGCGGCCGCGCAGCGGCGCCTCGGCCGCGCTGGCGGCAGCGGGGATGGTGACGTTCATGGGTCGGGTCCGTTCGGGTGTCAGGGTGTCAGGGTGTCAGGGTGTCGGTGGCGGCGGCAAGCCGCCGCCGTCTCGCGACGGCGACGCGAAGCTATGGCCGGGCGAAGGGCGGATGCGGCGTCAGTCGGCCGGCATCCGGCGCATCCCGACGTCCGCGGCGGTCGCGAAGCTCTCGTGCAGGACGAAGCCCTCGAGCGGGTCGGTCTCGGCCTCCCAGGGTTTGGCCTCGAGCGCGCGCAGAGTGTCGACGTAGCCGCACTCGCTGCGGGCGCGGATGCCAGCCGGGCTGAAGTCGATGTCCTTCTGATGGTCCTCGCCCCGCAGGCTCGGCGCGAGCAGTCGGACGACGTGCATCCGGGTCAGGCAGCCGTAGCTCTCCATCTCGCGGACCGCGTCCTGGGCGCGCACGTCCTCGGGCAGGCGCATGGCGAGCTCCTTGATGACGTGGCGAAGGCGGTGGATCTGGCGCTGGCGCTGGATGTGGCTGACGGCGCGGCTCGAGTACTGGATGTCCTTCTGGCGGTTCATCACTTGCCAGATCGTCTCCGGTTCGGCCCCGTCCGGGCTCCACAGATGCACGGCGAAGACCACAGCATCGCGTCGCGGCATATCGTCGAACACCACCTCGACCGGGGTGTTCGACAGGATGCCGCCGTCCCAGTAGAGTTCGCCGTCGATGCGCACAGCCGGGAAGGCGGGCGGCAGAGCGCCCGAGGCCATCACGTGCCGCGCGTCGAGCGGCGTGTCGCGGCTGTCGAAGTAGCGCATCATGCCGGTCCGCACGCTGGCGGCTCCGACGGTCAGGCGCACCGGACCGGCGTTGACGCGGTCGAAGTCGATCAAGGCGTCGAGCGTGCCGCGCAGCGGGCTGGTCGAATAGTAGCCCGCACTTTCGGCCCCGAGCGGGGCGTGCGCGCTGGCGAAGGCCCCGGGCTGCGGCCGGAAGAACGGCTGGATGCCGCCCATCAGGGTCATCCAGTTCGACATCATGACGCCGACGAACGGCAGGCCGGCGGCGAACTGCTGGACCGCGGGGTGCGCGACGCGGCGCCAGAACTCAGTCATGCGCTCGAAGCGCTCGCCGGGCGGGCTGCCGGCGATCAGGCTTGCGTTGATCGCGCCGATCGAGGTGCCGACCACCCAGTCGGGCTCGATCCCGGCCTCGGCGAGGGCGCGGTAGGCCCCGGTCTGGTAGGCGCCGAGCGCGCCGCCGCCCTGCAGGACCAGGATGACCTGGCCGGGAAGGCCGTGGGCCCTGGCGGGCGCGGCCTTGGCCGAAGCAGAGACGCGGAGGTCGTCGGACGTTGCGATGTTCATCTCAGGTGCTACTTGAGGGGTTCGGGGCGCGCGGCTGCGCCCTCGCGCCAGCGCACCACCGCCGCAGTCGTCACGCCGAAGACCACGTGGCCGGCGAGCGAGGCCCAGGCGAGCGGGACGAAGCCGAGGAAGGGCGGCAGGCCGGCGATCAGATGCGCCATCACGTAGAGCGCGAAGATCCAGAGGCCGACGCCGAAGCCGGCGCCGACCGCCCACCACGGCAGGATCGGCGTCACGATCCGGGCGAGGGGTCGCGCGATGTAGAGGTAGCCGAGCGGGTAGAAGACGACGCCGACGACGGCGTGGATGATCTCGGCCCAGAACCAGCTGTCGAGGCCGAACACCGAGCGCACGAGAGCCGCGGGCTGCAGCGGGCCGCCGACGAGCAGCGGCGTGACCAAGCGCGCCCAGCCTTCCCAGACGAGGCCGGCAGCCGCGCCGGCGAGGACGGCGGTCATCAGCGTCGCTACGGTCAGTGGCGGCAGCAGGTCAGCGGTGGTCATGGCTTGACGGACGGTTGGCATTGTTTTCCTCCGGGTCCAGATGCCGCATTGTCGCGCGGAAGGCCGAACCGTGCGAATACCGTTGGCCTATCAGTCCGATGCCTTCTCAGCATTGCCACAGCGAGGCGCCGGGCGAAGAAAGGGGGAACAATGGATCTACGGCCCCTTCAAGGTGTTCTCGACCGATCCCGCGAAATCCAACTCGGGCAATATCTGGGCGGCCCTTCTCGCCACGGTGTTCAACGGCGGCGAGACGCCCACCGAGGCGGCGCTGTCGTTCGTCCTGCCGCGGGTCGAGGCTTATTTCGCCGCAATGGGCTTCATGGAGACCTCATCGGGCGACATGTCCTGATGATCCGACCGGGAGTTCGCGTGATATGATCAGCGCTGGTCAGTGCTTATATTAGACGCCAAGCGCTCTTTCGGGGACGGACGCCGCCCCTGACTCTTGCAGGACTCCTTCCAGGGGTGGCCGTCAATGTCTGCGGCATTTCAGCAGCGAAATCGACAGTTTAGTCTAGATCCAGGTGGCTGAGGGTGGCGAGCACGAGGCGGCGGTGATAGCGTCGTCGAGGATGCTGATCGCGTGCTCTAAGGTTTCATGGTCGATTGTCAGGGGAGGGCAAAGGGTCAGCACGTTTCCGCCACCAACCTTGAAGCTCAATCCCCGCGCCAGCGCCGCGTAGAGCACTCGGTCAGCGAGCGCGGCGCTTGAACCTCCATCCACGCCGCGCAGCTCCACGCCGAAGAACGCGCCGATGTGGCGTGTGGCAACGAAGGCCGGGTGGCGCGCGCGCAGGGCCTCAAGCTGTGCGTGTCCCGCCACGCCCAAGACGCGCGCATGGGCGACAAGGCCGTCGCGCTCGATGACGCCGATCGTCGCAAGGGCTGCGGCGCTGCCAAGGGGACTCTTTTCATGGGTGTAGTGGCCGAGCGCAGCATGCGGCGCGATGTCGAGATCGTGCCGGACGATCAGGGCGGCCTGGGGCATGATCCCGCCGCCGAGGCCCTTGCCTGCGTATTCCGGAGCATCCGATCGCGTGTTCCGACGACATCCGATCGCCGATTCCGGGGTACCGGTCTGCTGGCTGACCCACCCCTGGAGGACGGCGCGGTTCGCACTGTGCTGCAGGGCGATGCAGGCGCTGAGGTGCCCAAGCTGATTGCCACCGCCAAAGACTTGCTGGAGAGCCTGAACTCACTGGTCAGCAGCCGGGGCGCTTTGGGGGCCAGCTTTGGCAACTTGCAAACGCTGACAGCCAGGATCAACGGCCCCGGTGGTGCGCTGACCGTGCTGCTGGGGGGTGAGGCCGAGGCAAAAAAACTCATCACCACGCTGGACCGCACCAATGCACTTTTGGCCAGGGTCGACGGTCTGGCTGCCAAGGCTGACACGCAGGTGTTTGGCGACAAAGGCGTGCTGCCCGAGACGCGCGCAACCGTGGTGCAGCTCAATGCGCTGTTGGGTGACGCACGCAGCAGCTTGAAAAAAGTCGATGCCGTGCTGGTGGAGGCTCAGGCTGTGGGCGCGAATGTGAAAGACGGCACCAGCGACTTGAACCTGCTGCGCGGCGAGGTCGAGTCCAGTCTGCGCAAGGTCGATGGGCTCGTCAACGAGATCAACCGCAAATGGCCGTTTGCACGAGATGCCGAGGTGAAGCTGCCATGAACCAGAAAACTGTTTTGGTTGTTATGGTCGTCGCCCTGACGGCCTGTGCTTCTGGCCCGAAACCCGCCGACTGGCAGCTCGAATCCAAAGGGGCGATGGAGCGTGCTGTGGCCGCTTACCTTGAGGGCAATTCACGGGTTGAAGCGGCTGAGCTGGCCAGAGCGCGACTGGAGATATCCAGCACAGGCCGGGTTGATTTGATGGCGCGTGCTGAGCTTCTGAGCTTCTGAGCTGTGCCAGCCGCGTCGCCAGCCTGGTGTTTGAGCCTTGTGCAGGCTTTGAAAAGCTGCGGCAAGACTCGCCAACCGCTGAACGCGCCTATGCCGACTATTTGGCAGGCAAATTGCAGCCCCTGGACATCAATTTACTGCCAAAAGAGCAGCAATTAAGTGCTCAAGCTCAATTGATACGGGCGCAACCAGCTATTGAAAGCATAGC
>JANOEW010000050.1:0-3298 GCA_031413475.1 Amaricoccus sp. | reverse complement strand
GAGTTCGGCACGGTGGTGATCGACAGCGTCGACTGGCTCGAGCCGCTGATCTGGAAGCGTGTCTGCGACGACAACAAATGGGGCTCGATCGAGGAGCCGGGCTACGGCAAGGGCTATGTCGCGGCGCTCGACCTCTGGCGGGAGTACCTCGACGGCCTGAACGCGCTCCGCAATGAGCGCGGCATGACCGTGATCCAGATCGCCCACACCGACATCAAGCGCTTCGACAGCCCGATGTGCGAGCCCTACGACCGCTACGTCATCAAGCTGCATGCCCGCGCCGCGGCCTTGCTGCAGGAGCACTCCGACATCGTGCTCTTCGCCAACTACCGCATCAGCACGGTGAAGTCGGACGTCGGCTTCAACAAGAAGGTCAACCGCGCACTCGGGAGCGGCGAACGGGTGATCTACACCGAGGAGCGCCCGGCCTTCCTCGCCAAGAACCGCTACGGCCTGCCCGACGTGCTGCCGCTCGACTGGCAGGCATTCGCCGCGGCCATGCCGCAGCGCTGATCCCGAACCCCCACACCCCGAACTCAGGAGACCTCCCATGGCCCATCTCGGCGCCACCTTCGATGCTACCACCGTCGACCCCGCCGCCGGCTTCGAGCTCTTTCCCGTCGGCAAGTATATCGTCCAGATCGTCGGGAGCGAGATGCGCCCGACCAAGGACGGCGGCGGCCAGTATCTCTGGCTCGAGCTCGACGTGCTTGAAGGCCCGCTCGCCGGGCGCAAGCTCTTCGACCGTCTGAACCTGGTCAACGCCAGCGCCCAGACCGTCGACATCGCGCAGCGCACGCTCTCGGCAATCTGCCACGCCACCGGCCGGCTGCAAGTCCAGGACAGCGCGGATCTGCACCTGATCCCGATGATCGCCGACGTGACCATCAAGCCGCCGAAGAACGGATACGGCGAGAGCAACAAGGTCCTCTACATGCCGATCGAACGCGGCGCGGGTGCGACGCCACCTCGGCCCGGCGCCCACGCCGCCGCGAGCGCGCCCGCCCAACCCGCCCAGCCGACGCGCCCCGCCGCGCCCGCAGCCGGCTTTGCCTCGGCTCCCTGGAAGCGTTCGGCCTGATCCCGAACCACGCACCAACCGCCCGGGCGGCGTCGCCCGGGCCAACCTGACCGCGACAATAACCCGACCCGAGGTTCCCCCATGATCGACCTGAACGACGTTGACCCCACGCTCGCCTTTCCGCAGCCCGAGCGGCTGCCCGAGACCCGCGCCGAGGCGCGCGCCCGGCTGATCGCGATCGACGACGGAATCGCCGCGATCCGCACCCAGATCGCCGCCGCAGACCTGAAGCGCCAGGCCAGCCGCACGCCGATCGACCCCGACTGGTTCCACCGCGCAAAGACCGCGCTGCGGCACCTCGAGCGCGAGCGCGCCGAGCTCCGCGAGCATATCGCGGCGCTGCCCGGACGAAAGGATCGGCTCAAGGATCACATCATCGCGGCGGTGCGTCCGGACTACGATGATACCGACTGGGCGATGGTGCTCGAGGTGGCGCACCGGGCGCACGACGCCGAGGACCGGCGATGAGCGCGCTGCCCGAAACCCCGTCGCCCACGCGGGACGCCATCTTCACCGCCTACGAGATCGATGCCGAGACCGGCTTTCGCCCGCATCTCGGCGCCTCGCAGATCGGCAAGTCCTGCGAGCGTGCGCTCTGGTACGACTTCCGGTGGGCCACGCCGGCGCGCTTCCCCGGCCGCATCCTGCGGCTCTTCGAGACCGGCCAGCTTGAGGAAGCGCGCATCGTCCGCAACCTCCGGCGCGTTGGCGCGACCGTGCTCGAGGTCGACCCCGAGACGGGGCGGCAGTGGCGCGTCGAAGCGCATGGCTGCCACTTCGGCGGCTCGCTCGACGCGGTGGCGCTCGGGCTCCTGGAAGCGCCGAAGACCTGGCACGTCGTCGAGTTCAAGACGCACGGGCTCAAGAGCTTCCGCGAGCTGGTCGCCAAGGGCGTGGCCGAGGCCAAGCCGCAGCACTGGGCGCAGATGCAGATCTACATGCACCTGACCGGGCTGACGCGCGCCATGTACGTGGCGGTCTGCAAGGACACCGACGATCTTCACATCGAGCGGGTGCGCGCCGATGGCGACGCCGCCGAGCGGCTGCTCGCGAAAGCCGGCCGCGTCATCCACGCCCCCCGGCCACCCGCGCGCATCTCCGAGGATCCGGCCTGGTTCGAGTGCCGGTTCTGCGACCACCATGATCTCTGTCATGGCGAGGCTGCCGCCGCGGTCACCTGCCGCTCCTGCCTGCATGCGACGCCTGTCGATGGTGGTTGGACCTGCGCACGCTGGAGCCAGGGGCTCGGCGACAAGGAGCAGCGCGCCGCCTGCGCCCGGCACCTGTTCATCCCCGACCTCGTGCCGGGCGAGGTCGTCGACGCCGGCGACGATCACGTCGCCTACGCCATGCGCGACGGGACGACGTGGGTGAACGACGCGCGGGAGGCGGTGGCATGCTGACGCTGCGTCCCTACCAGCAGGCCGCCATCGACGCGATCTACGGCTACTTCGCCGAGAATGCCGGCCACCCGCTCGTCGTGATCCCGACAGCCGGCGGCAAGAGCCTGGTGATGGCGGCCTTCATCGAGGGCGTGCTGCGCGCCTGGCCCGACCAGCGCATCCTGGTCGTGACCCATGTGCGCGAGCTGATTGCGCAGAACTTCGCCGAGCTGATCGGGCTCTGGCGCGACGCGCCGGCGGGCATCTACTCCGCAGGGCTAGGCCGTCGCGACCTCGGCGCGCGCATCCTCTTCGCCGGCATCCAGTCGATCCATCGCCGCGCCTGGGACGTGCAGCAATGCGACCTGGTGCTGATCGACGAGGCGCACCTGATCCCCGCCGCCTCGGACACGATGTACCGTCGCTTTCTCGACACGCTCGCGCGGATCAACCCGCAGCTGAAGGTGATCGGCTTCACCGCGACGCCCTACCGGACGGGCAGCGGCCTGCTGCACGAGGGCAAGGGCGCGCTCTTCACCGACATCGCCTATGAGGTTTCGGTCCGCCAGCTGATCGACGACGGCTACCTCTGCCCGCTGGTCAGCAAGGCGGCCGAAACGAAGCTCGACGTGTCGGGCGTCAAAAGCCGCGGCGGCGAGTTCATCCCCGGCCAGCTGCAGGCGGCGGTCGACCTGCCGGAGATCACCGAGGCCGCCATCGACGAGGTGGTTCGGCTCGGGGCGGACCGGCGCAGCTGGCTCGCCTTCTGCGCCGGCGTCGAGCACGCCACCCATGTCGCCGAGGCGATCCGCGCGCGGGGGGTCTCGGCGGCGAC
>JANOEW010000049.1:0-8039 GCA_031413475.1 Amaricoccus sp. | reverse complement strand
GCATCATCTTCGGGTGGAAGATCACCTTCTTCGTGTGGCTCGCGATGTTTGTGATTACGCCTGCCCGCCCGACCTCCGAGCCGGTGCCGGCGGTGGTCGGCACCGCGACGATCGGCGCGATGCCGGCGGGGTCGGCGCGGGTCCACCAGTCGCCGACGTCCTCGAAGTCCCACATCGGCCGGGTCTGGCCGGACATGAAGGCGATGACCTTACCGGCGTCGAGCGCCGAGCCGCCGCCGAAGGCGACCACGCCGTCGTGCCCGCCCGCCCGCATCGCCTCCAGCCCCGCCGCCACATTCGCCTCGGTCGGGTTGGGCCGAACCTGCGAAAACATCGCTGCCTCCAGCCCAGCCGCGCGCAGCGCGTCGAGCGCCTCCGACGCGATCGGCAGCCGCTCGACGCCGGGATCGGTCACGAACAGCGGCCGCGCGATCCCCGCGGCGGCGCAGGCGGCCCCGAGCTCGGCGATCCGGCCGGCGCCGAAGCGTATGGTCGTCGGGTAGCTCCAGTTGGCGGTGAAGGCCATGATGTCAGAGTTTCCTCAGGTGGTAGGACTTCGGCCGGGTCAGGCCGAGATAGCCGAGATGCGACAGCGACGCGCCGCGCCCGGTCTCCTTGCACCCCGTCCAGCACAGCGCCGGGTCGAGATAGTCGGCGCGGTTCATGAACACCGTGCCGGTCTCGAGCCGCGCGCCGATCTCGGCTGCTCTGTCCGTGTCCCCGGTCCAGATCGAGGCGGTCAGCCCGTAGCGGCAGTCGTTCATCAGCGCGATCGCCGCTTCATCGTCCTGCACCGGCATGATCCCCACGACCGGCCCGAAGCTCTCCTCGGTCATCACCCGCATGGAATGGTCGACGTCCACCAGGATCTGCGGCGCGAGGTAGGCGCTGTCGCCGGTGTCGGCCGGGAACAGCCCCGGGTCGACCAGCGGCTTCGCACCCGCCGCCACTGCCTCGGCGACCTGCCCGCGCACCGTTTCGGCGAACCGCCGGTGCGCCATCGGGCCGAGGGTGGTCGCCTCCTCCAACGGATTGCCGAGCTTCAGTTCCGACACCCAGGCGACGGCCTTCGCGACGAAGGCGTCATGGAGGCGGTCGTGGACGTAGATGCGCTCGATGCCGCAGCAGCACTGGCCGGCGTTGTACATCGCGCCGTCCATCAGCACGTCGACCGCCTTGTCGAGATCGGCGTCGGCGCGCACGTAACCTGGGTCCTTGCCTCCGAGCTCCAACCCCGTGCCGACGAAGGTGCCCGCCGCCGCGCGTTCGATCGAGCGCCCGCCCTCGACCGAGCCGGTGAAGTTGATGAAGTCGAATTCGCGCGATCCGATCAGGTCCGACGTCGCCTCGTGGGTCAGGAACACGTTGGTGAACATCCCCTCGGGCAGATGTGCGAACGCCTGCGCCAGCCGCTCGCCCGCCAGCAGGGTCTGGGACGCGTGTTTCAGCACTACCGCGTTGCCCGCGATCAGCGCCGGCACGATGGTGTTGATCGCGGTCAGGAACGGGTAGTTCCAGGGCGCAACCACGAACACCAGCCCGAGCGGCTCGCGTGCGATATGGCGGCGAAAGCGGTCGCTGTCCTCGACGACGTCCGGGGCCAGCGACCTCTCGGCGATCTCGGCCATGTAGGCGGTGCGTTCGCGCACGCCGCCCATCTCGCCGCCGTAGCGGACCGGCCGGCCCATCTGCCAGGCGAGTTCGGTCACGAGGTCGGCGTTGAGCCGGTCGAGCCGCGCCACCCCCTCGCGCACCAGCGCGATACGCTCCGCGAGCGGCCGCCGCGCCCAGTCCTTCTGCGCGGCGCGCGCGCCCGTCAGCCGGGCGCGCACCGACGGCGCGCTCTCCGCGGGCCGGGTCGCATAGACGCTGCCGTCGACGGGCGAGACGCAGGTGATGTCGGTCATGGGTGTTTTCCTCGTCAGGCGCGCTCGAACCCGCGCGCCAGGTCCCAGTCGGTCACACGCCGGTCGCACTCCGCCTGCTCCCAGCGGGCGGCGTGCACGTAGTGGTCGACCACGTCGTCGCCGAGCGCTGCGCGCAGCATCGCCGACTTGCGCAGCGCCTCGGCGGCGGCGCGCAGCGTGGTCGGGATCTCGCGCGCCCGCGCCGCGGCGTAGGCGTCGCCGCGGAACTCCGGTTCGAGCTCCAGCTCCCGCTCGACGCCGTCGATCCCGGCGGCGATCAGCGCGGCGTAGGCGAGATAGGGATTGAGATCGGCGCCGCCCACCCGGCATTCGATCCGGAGCCCCGGCGTGCCCTCGCCCACCAGCCGATAGCCCGCCGTGCGGTTGTCGATCGACCAGATCGCCTTCGTCGGCGCGAAGGTGCCTGCGGCGAAGCGCTTGTAGCTGTTGACGTAGGGCGCGAGGAAATAGGTGATCTCGCTGGCGTGCGCCAGCAGCCCGGCGAGAAACCGCCGCATCAGCGTCGACATGCCCTGCGGCGCCGTGGGGTCGAGGAACGCCGGCGCGCCGTCCAGCGTCCACAGCGACTGGTGGATGTGCGCCGAGGACCCCGCGGCGCGGCTGTCGTATTTCGCCATGAAGGTCAGGGCCCGGCCCTTGGCCCAGGCGATTTCCTTTGCGCCGTTCTTGACGATCGCATGGGCGTCGGCCGAGGCCAGCGCCTCGGCGTAGCGGACGTTGATCTCCTCCTGCCCCGCGCTCGCCTCGCCCTTGGAGCTTTCGACCGGGACGCCGGCGGCGTTCAGCCCGGTGCGGATCGCCCGCATCACCTCCTCCTCCTTGGAGGTCTGGAAGATGTGATAGTCCTCGTTGTAGGGGCCGATCGGCGCCAACCCGCGGTAGCCGGCTGCGCTTGCCTCGTCGTAGGACTGGCGGAACAGGAAGAACTCGAGCTCGGAGGCCATCATCGCCCGGTAGCCCATTGCCGCGAGCCGCGTGATCTGCCGCTTCAGCATCGCGCGCGGCGAATGGGCCACGTCGGAATGGTCGTGGTGATCGAGCACGTCGCACAGCACCAGTGCGGTGCCGGGCAGCCAAGGCGTGACACGCAGCGTGCCGAGGTCGGGCCGCATCACGTAGTCGCCGTAGCCGGCGGCCCAGCTCGTCGCCTTGTAGCCGGGCACCGTCTCCATCTCGAGGTCGGTGGCGAGCAAGTAGTTGCAGCTGTGCGTCTCGCGCCAGCCGGACTCGAGGAAGAACTCCGCCTGGAAGCGCTTGCCCATCAGCCGACCCTGCATGTCGACCTGCGCGACCAGCACCGTGTCGATCGCGCCGTCCGCGACCGCCCGCCGCAGGTCCTCCAGCGTCAGCACGCCGCGCATCGTCCCGTACTCCCATGGCTTTTGCCCGACGCTAGCCAGCGGCGCCGGGCGGCGCAAGGGGCGGTCGGCGGCTTCCGGCAGGCGGCGGCTCGGAGAGACCTCGGCGAAAGCACGCGCCAGCGTCGATCCCGCAATGTCCGCGCGCGGACAAACAGGCAAAGCCTTGAAATAGGTCGATTAACCCTGCGGCATTTACGACTTATTCACCACCGGAGCCCCGGCCGCGCCTTTCGCAGGGGTCTCTCAGAGGCAGATGCCGTCGATCACCACCCCGCCGGACCCGCCGTCGTCGCAGGCGCGCTGCCGAAGGGTTCCGCCCGGCCCGGGGTCGGCGCAGGCCCCGAGCAGGCCGCTGAGGAGGAGGACAAGGGCAAGGCGACGCATGGCGGTCCCCCGTGGGTCGAGACGCCAGCCTTCCGGGCCGAGCCGCGCGAACGCAAGTCCCGGTTTCAGCCGGTGATCGCCTGAACGCCGAAAAACACCATCGCGATCACGGCGGCGGTGACGACGATCGACACGAAACCGAGCCCAACCCCGATCAGCACGACCAGCCCGTCGCGCTCGACCAGCCCCAGCCCGGTGATCACCAGCGCGGCGGCGGGAATGAAGCCGCTGAGCGGCACCGGCAGGAACAATGCGAAGTTGGTCAGGCACTGGAAGGCGCCGATCAGCCGCTCATTGCGGGGCGAGAGCACATGCTCCATCCGCGGTTGCAGCATGCGCTCGATCGGCCGGATCACCGGGGTCATCCGCATCACCAGCCGCTGCCAGGTGCGCCGGTTGACCCGCCGCCGGGTGACCCAGTCCGGCAGGCGGACCTGGGGATAGCCGAGCGCCATCTGCCCCAGCACCACGAAGATCGGGATCGCAGTGACGATACCGCCGCCCGGCATCGGGATCAGGCTGAGCACCGAGAAGAACAGCAGCAGCCAGCCGAACGACCGGTCACCGAGCTTGGCCACCACCTCGGCGACGCTGATCTCGTCGGCGTCCTTGCGTTCGCCGGCGACCCGGAACAGCCGTCGCAGCAGCCGGCGCCGGGGGCGGGGGGTCGGCGCGGGTTCGACGGTCAGGACACAAACCTCCGGGCGTTTGCGGCCGTCCGCCGCCGACAATCCGCATATAGCGCAATCATTACGGTTCTGCGACCTTCGGCGTCGGTTCCGGCATGCGCCGCCCGCGCCTTCACCCCCACCAGAAGATGGTCGCGACGATCACGTAGAGCCCGACCAGCGCCGCGCCGTCGACCATGTCGGCCTGGCCGTCGTACGCAGCAACGCGGTGGTAGAGGCGATTCGTTCAGCTCCCTGTCGGGTATGGATATTATCCGAGTGCTACGATCCGACCCGTGGAATGTGAACGCTCAGAGACTCGGCGACAGATTTAATAGCGCCCCACACTTGATCGCCTGCCCGCCCGCTGGCGTCGCAGCCACCTTAAGGGTATCGTGGCAAAGGCGAGGAGGACTGGGCAATGGCGGAGCAACCGCTTCGCACCGGCGACTATCCGATCGAGCGCCGCGCGGGCGAGGTCGAGCGGCTCGCGCTGCAGAACGCCGCGCTTGCGGAAGCGACCGACGCGATGCTCGAGCAGATCGGGGTCGGCCCAGGCTGGCGCTGCCTCGACCTCGGCTGCGGACCGCGCGGGATCACCGACCTGCTGAGCGCGCGGGTCGGGCCGCAGGGCTCGGTGCTCGGGCTCGAGTTCGACGCGGAGTTCGTAGCACTGGCCCGCGAAAGCGCGCCGCCCAACGTCGCGTTCATGACCGGCGACGCATATCGCACCGGACTGCCCGACGGCGGGTTCGACCTGGTGCACGTCCGCTTTCTCGCCTGCACCGCCGGCGACCCGGAGCGCCTGATCGCCGAAGCGCGCCGGCTGGCGCGGCCGGGCGGCGTCGTGGCGATACAGGAGTCCGATCCCACCACGCTCAACTGCTTTCCGCCACATCCGGCCTGGACGACGCTGCGTTCGGCCTGGATCGGCAGCTTTCCCGAAGCCGGGGCCGAGCCCATCGCCCAGCGGACGTTCCGGATGCTACGGCGGGCGGGCCTCGAGGAGGTGCAGTATCGCCCGGTCCTGGTCGGGGTGCGTTCGGGCGACCCGTGGCAGGACTATCTGCCCGCCACGATCGAATCGCTGCGCGGCCGTGTGCTGGAGCGCGGCCTTGTCGCGCCCGACGCACTCGACGCCGCGCTGGCCGCGTGTCGCGCGCATCTCGCCGACCCCGAGACGGTCTTTACCGCGCCGACGGTGGTGCAGGTCTGGGGACGGGCCGCCTGACCTGGCGCGTCTAGTCTGCCGCGGCCATCGCCTGGACTGGCGCTGCGACCGGCAGCGGCGCCTCGATCCAAAACAGCGCGCCTGCGCCCGCTTTGCTCTCGACTCCAATCCGCCCGCCCATGCGTTTGACCGCCTCGGCGCAGATCGCGAGCCCCAGTCCGGTGCCGCCGGACCGCCGCTCGTGCGCCGCCTCCGACTGCTCAAAGGGCAGGAAGATGCGCGCCTGCTCCTCGGGAGCCACGCCGACGCCGGTGTCGCGCACCTCGATCCGAAGCGCGTCGGCCGACACGGCACGAACCCGCACGGTGACCGTGCCCGCGTCAGTGAACTTGGCCGCGTTGCCGATCAGGTTGGTCAGGATCTGCCGCAGCCCCTGTCGCTGCCCCAGCCGCCGCCCGAGCCCCGGCGCGATCTCGGCGCGCAGGCTCAGCCCCGCAGCGTAAGGCAGGAACCGCGCCTCGCGCAGCACCTCCTCGATCACTTCGGCGACGTCGAAGTCCTCGGTCGCGATCCCGCCGCGCCCGTGGTCGAGCTTGGAGTAGTCGAGGATGCGGTTGATCACGTCGAGCAGATGGAAGCCCGAGGTCCGGATGATCTCGACGTTCGCGCGCACGCCCGGGTCGAGGTCGCCGGCCAGCACCACGCTGGCCATCCCGAGCACGCCATTCAGCGGCGTGCGCACCTCGTGCGAGACGGTGGCGAGGAACCGCGTCTTCGACGCGTCGGCCGCCAGCGCCCGTTCGGTCATCGCGCTCAGCCGCGCGGTACGCTCCGCCACCCGCGCCTCGAGGTCGCGCTTGCGCGCCTCGACCTCGGCCAGTGCGCCCAGCCGGTCGCGGTTCACCGCGTGCACCAGCTGGCAGGTCGCGACCAGCAGGTTGAGATAGACCAGCGCCGTCACGTAGTCGGGGGCCGCGATCGAGCCCAGCTCGGCGAGCAGGAGCAGCAACGCCACGTGCGCGGCGACGAACGACAGCGCCGCGCCGTCGAAGCTGCGCCGTTGCATCGCGATCCAGAGGCAGAACGGGATCGCGAGCGTCAGCGCGGCGCCGCTCGGGCTCACCCGCTCCACCGGCGCCGCGAGCAGCAACCGCAGCAGGCCGAGCAGCGCCAGCGCCAGCGCCGCGCTCCTCAGCGCCGGCCGCGGGTCCGCGCGCACCCGGCCGATCTCGCCGAGGCTCGCGAGCACGGCGCCGACGGTGAACAGCCCCAGCGGCTCGAACGCCGCGGCGTGGAGCGCGACGCGCCAGGGTTGGGCCGCCGCCGCCGGCGCGCCGATCAGCCCGCCGGCCAGGAACGACGCCGCGACCACGGTGGTGAAGGCGACGACCCCCGTGAGGAAGATCAACCAGTCGTTGGTCCGGGTCCGCCCGGCGCGCCGACGCGCCAGGCCGCGCATCGCCGTCGCGGCCAGGAACGCGGCCAATCCGTGCGCCGACGCGTCGAGCGCGGCGTCCGCTGGCCCCAGCCCCCAGGCGAGCCCGGCGAGCCCGAAGCCGGCCGCCGCCGCCGCAGCGCCGCGCCCGCGCAAGACCACCGCCGCCCCGAGCGCAAGGCCCGAGGCCGGCGTGGCCCCGAGCAGCAGGCCCTCGCCGAAGCCGAGCGCGCGGCAGAGAGACAGCAGACCGAAGGTCGCGAGAACGACCAAAAGCGCCTGTCGAAGTTCGCCGGGGACGCGCATCGCGATCCGGTCTCCTTTTGCCGCTGCGGTCGCACCGCCGTCGCCAGGGGCAGCTGCCTCCTGCACGCGGAGCGCAAGCATGCGAAGCGCTAGATCTTCCTTAAGTTGTATCCCGCCTATTCGTTTGAGTTGTCAAGCGTCGGCGACAAATCGAACTGCGAACGTAGGCGCTTTCCAGCCGAACCTCGTCGGCAGCGCCCGCTCAGGTCGCCGGCGCCCGCGCCCATGTCGGATGGAACCGTCCGGACGGCGACTGCGTGAAGATCTCGCAGCCCGCCTCGGTCACCCCCACCGAATGCTCGAACTGCGCCGACAGCGAGCGGTCCTTGGTCACTGCGGTCCAGTCGTCCTCGAGCACCTTGGTCTCGGGGCGGCCTAGGTTGATCATCGGCTCGATGGTGAAGAACATGCCCGGCTCCAGCACCGGCCCCGCGCCCCAGCGGCCGTAGTGCAGCACGTTGGGCGCCGCATGGAACACCCGTCCCAGCCCGTGCCCGCAGAAGTCGCGCACAACCGAGGTGCGCTGCGCCTCGGCGTAGCGCTGGATCGCCGCGCCGATGTCGCCGAAGGTGTTGCCGGGACGCACCTGCGCGATCCCCTCCATCAGGCTGTCGTGGGTGATGTCGATCAGCCGCTCGGCCTTGCGGCTCGGGGTTCCGGCCACGTACATCCGGCTGGAATCCCCGTACCACCCGTCGAGGATGACGGTGACGTCGATGTTGAGGATATCGCCGTCCCGCAGCCGCTTGTCTGACGGGATGCCGTGGCAGACCACGGGGTTGATCG
>JANOEW010000048.1:0-3411 GCA_031413475.1 Amaricoccus sp. | reverse complement strand
GGTCGCCGCGCGCAGCGCCTGGTATCGCACCCCGGCCTTTCCGCCGGGCGCCGGGCCGGATTTCGTCAACGGGGCCGCGGCGTTGCGAACCGATCTTGCGCCTGCGGCGTTGCTCGCGGCGCTGCATGCGGTCGAGCGCGCGCTCGGCCGCGACCGCCGCCGCCGCTGGGCCCCTCGCGCCTGCGACCTCGACCTTCTGGCCTGCGGCGATCTGGTCGTGCCCGACCGCGCCACCGTCGCCGCCTGGATGGCGCTCGAGCCGGCCGCGCAGGCGGCAGGGGCGCCCGCCGGCCTGGTGCTGCCGCACCCGCGGCTGCAGGAGCGCGGCTTCGTGCTGCGCCCGCTCGCCGACGTGGCGCCCGGCTGGGTGCACCCGATCCTCGGGCGCGACGTGCTTTCGATGCTTGCGGCGCTGCCGGCGACCGCGCTCGCGGGAGTCGAGGCGCTGCCGGCCGGCGAGGCCTGAACGTCCGGCCGTTCAGGGCGCGGCGTCGTCGCTCACGGCCGCGTGGATCGCCAGCACCAGGTCGTTGAAGGTGTTGACGCCGTCGTCGGGCTGGGAGTTGGTCTGGACGGTGACCAGGATGTCGTCCTCCTCGAACCAGACGTAGAGCGTGCGATACCCGAGGGTGATCCCGCCGTAGAACCAGTTCGCGCCGCTCGACCCCATCAGCACCTGGCTGAGGCCGAGCGAGAAGCCCATCGGGTCGTCGGCGGAGATCGCGTCGATCGGCTCGCCGGATTTGGTGGAGATCATCTGCATCCATTCGGCCTGCTGCTCCGGCGGCACGACCCGGCCCGAGAAGACCGCGCGCATCCAGCGATCGACGTCCCGGGCGCTGGCGGCGGCCCCCCCGGCGGCCTGCGCCCAGGACTGGCTGGTGTCGCGAATGTCGCGGCCGATCATCGGCAGGTTCCAGCTCTGCGCGCAGTCGGCGCCCAGATAGTCGGCGCAGGCGTGGTTCTCGAAATACCCGTGCGCGAGGCGGGCGCGCACCTCGGGCGGAAAGGTCCCGGCCGCGTAGAAGGTGTCGTGCAGGCCGAACGGCTCGATGACCAGTTCCTGCACCAGATCGGCATAGGGCTTGCCGCCGGCCTTGGCCGCGATCATCCCGGACAGGATGTGTAGTTGGTGTTGGAGTAGTGATAGCCCTCCGATACCGGCAGATCGTTCACGCCGGTGGGATAGGCGATCGCCACCATTTCCTCGGCGGTCAGGTCGCGGTTCGGTTCGTCTACCAGACCCTGGAGATGAACTCGGTCTCGGAATAGTTCGGGATCCCGCTCGACATGTTGAGCAAGCGGCGGATGCTGACGTCGCCCCAGGCCGGATACTCCGGCAGCCATTCGCCCACCGTGTCGTCGAGCGTGAGTTCGCCGGCTGCTTCGAGCTTCAGGATCACCGCCGCGACGAAGGACTTCGACGTGCTGCCCATGTGAAACAGCGTGTTCTGGTCGACCGGAGGGTCCGCGGGATCGCGCCCGATCCTGCCTGCGAAGGCTTCGATCGCCGGGCCCGGGTCGCCGAGGCTGTCATAGGCCGCGACGCCGGTCACCTTTTCCGGCCCCGCGCGCTCGGCGAGCCAGCCCTCCAGCGCGGCCTGAACCTGCGCCGCCTCGCCCCTTTTCGCAGTTGTCTCGGCCACCGCCGCTGACGCGAGCAGCGCCGCCGCCAGCCCGTAGCCGGCAATCGCCCACGAACCCATCGCGAATCCTCCTCGACGTCTCCCCTGATCGAAGTCCAGTCTAGCATGGAGTCGAGCGATGCATGCACCGGGGACGCTGCGGCGTTGTCCCCTTGTGTTCGCATCGCGGCGGCGCTAGATACTTTGCCTTCACGATCGATGCCGAAGTTGGAGGCTGCCCATGGCCCGCGTAACCGTCGAAGATTGCGTCGACAAGGTCCCGAACCGGTTCGAGCTCGTCATGCTCGCGGCGCACCGCGCCCGCGCGATCGCCGCGGGTTCGCCGATCACCATCGACCGTGACAACGACAAGAACCCGGTTGTCGCGCTGCGCGAGATCGCCGATGAAACCCTCACCGCCGAGCGGCTTCGCGAAAACGCGATCGAGAGCTTCCAGCGCCAGATCGAGGTCGACGAGCCCGAGGAGGACGTGATGACGCTCCTCGTCGGCGCCGACGCGCCGGTCGAAGACGACATGTCGGAGGAGCGGCTGCTGCGCGCGCTGATGGAAGCCCAGGGGGAAAACTGACCCCGCAGCTCGCCGCGTCATCCGACCCGGTCCAGGCCCGGCCCGGGCCGGACGGAGTCTTTCCGGTCGAGGCGCTGACCGGGCTGGTGCGCGGCTACAACCCACGCTCGGACGGCGGCCTGATCGCGGCGGCCTACGATTACGCACGCCGAATGCACGACGGCCAGCAACGCACGTCTGGCGAGCCCTATGTCAGCCATCCGGTCGCCGTCGCGGTGCTTCTGGCCGAGCAGCGGCTCGACGACGCCTCGATCATCACCGCGTTGCTGCACGACACGATCGAAGACACCGGTTCGACCTATTCGGAGATCGCGCTGCGCTTCGGTGACGAGATCGCCCAGCTGGTCGATGGCGTGACCAAGCTGACCAACCTCGAGCTCGGTTCGGTCGAAAACGCCCAGGCCGAGAACTTCCGCAAGCTGCTGATGGCGATGTCGAAAGACCTGCGCGTGCTGCTGGTCAAGCTTGCCGACCGCCTGCACAACATGCGCACCATCAAGCACCTGGCGCCCGAGAAGCAGCTGCGCAAGGCCCGCGAGACCATGGACATCTTCGCCCCGCTGGCGGGACGGATGGGCATGCAGTGGATGCGCGACGAGCTCGAGGACATCGCCTTCCGCATCCTCAACCCGGACGCGCGCTCCTCGATCATCCGCCGCTTCGTCACCCTGCGCAACGAGACCGGCGACGTCATCCCGAAGATCACCGAGGACATCCGCCAGGCGCTGACGACCGCCGGCGTCGCGGCCGAGGTGTTCGGCCGCGAAAAGAAGCCCTATTCCGTCTGGCGCAAGATGGAGGAAAAGAAGGAGGGATTCTCGCGGCTGTCCGACATCTACGGCTTCCGCATCGTCACCCGCAGCGTCGCCGACTGCTACACCGCGCTCGGCGCCGTGCACCAGCGCTGGGCGGCGGTGCCGGGGCGGTTCAAGGACTACATCAGCCAGCCGAAGTCGAACGGTTACCGCTCGATCCACACCACGGTGGTGGGACCGGGCAATGTGCGCGTGGAAATCCAGATCCGCAGCGACGAGATGGACCGCATCGCCGAACTCGGCGTGGCGGCGCACTGGCGCTACAAGAACCAGGCTTACGGCTTTGACGCTGAGCAATCAGCTTCAAAGGGCCTTGATGCGCGCGAGGCGGTGCAATCGCTGCTGGATATTGTCGATCATGGCGGCGATGCGGACGAATTTC
>JANOEW010000047.1:0-2595 GCA_031413475.1 Amaricoccus sp. | reverse complement strand
GCGGCTTTACCCGCGGCGGGGCGCACCCCCGACACCCCGGTGACCTTGTTGGGCCGCGCGGGCGACGGGGGGCGGGGGGCCCCGCCCCCGCCGCGCGCGGCGATTACTTGCCGAGCGCCTTGTCGACGTCCTTGCGGAGGTCGGCGTAGCCCAGCGTCTGGTACACGCTCGCCGTCGCCGCCTTGAACGGCGCCTTGTCGATCTCGACGACCGTCATGCCCTTCTCGCGCATCTTCTTCTCGTAGTCGGCCAGCGCCGCGAGCGTCGCCTCGGACGCCCACTTGCCGGCGATGAACGACTCCTCGCTCAGGATCTGCTGCTGGTCGGCCGGCAGCTTGTCGAACCAGGTGCGGCTCGTCACGATCCCGGTGATCAGGTAGATGTGCTCGGTCTTGGTCACGACCTTGACGACCTCGTAGAGCCTGGCGCCGTACACCGCCGGGTGTTGGGCCTCGGCGCCGTCGATCACCCGGGTCTGCAGCGCGGAGTAGACCTCCGACCAGGGCATGCCGGTCGGCGTCGCGCCCATCGCGCGCACCGTCTCGAGCCACACGGGTGCGCCTGGCGTGCGCACGCGCACGCCCTTCAGGTCGGCGGGCACCTTGACCGGCGTGTTGGTCAGCATGTGGCGGTGGCCCTGGAACCAGTCGAACGACAACACCTGCAGGTTCGCGGCGCCGCGCAGCTTCTCGACCCAGCTCTTGAACAGCGGGCCGCTCTGGAGGCGCAGCATCTGCTCGAAGTTGTCGACGAGGTAGGGCGCGCCGAGGATGCCGAACTCCTTGACGAAGGGCGCGAGCCGGCCGCCGTCGACCAGCACCGCGACGTTCGCGCCTGCGCGCGCCTGCTCGAGGACGTCCTCGTCCTTGCCGAGCTGCGAGCCGGGGAACAGGCGCACGACGAGCTTGCCTGCGCTGCGCTTGGCGACGGCGTCACGGAAGCGCTCGAGGCCGACGTAGGTCGGATCGTCGGTCGTGAGGGCGGTGTTGACGTTGAGCACGGTCTGCGATGCCGCAGGCCCTGCGGCGACGGCGAGGGCGAGCGCGAACGCGCCCGCGGCGATGCGGTGCCAGTTCATGGATTGCCTCCAGTGCGGCCGGGTGGTTTGACGTCGGGCGCCTGCCGGGCCGGCTTCCCCGGGGCGCCGCGGAAATATTCGGGATGCGCGACGGCGATCGTGTCGATCGACGCGAAAACCGCGCGCAGGTGCCGTCCCATGGCTATCGCGGCGTCGTCGGGCCGCCCGGCCAGCACGGCCTCGACGATCTCCTCGTGCTGCACGTGGATCGCGGCGAGCCATTGGGCGTCGCCGAGCGAGAGCACGCGCACTCTGTCAAGCTGCGCCTTCAGGTCCTCGATCGTGTGCCACACGCGCGGGCGGCCGGCGATCGTCACCAGCCGCTGGTGCAGCTTGTCGTCGAGGACGAGGAAGCCGGCCTGGTCGTGCTTCGCGACCGCGCGGCCCTGGTCGCGCAGCAGCGCCTTCAGGTCGGTCGCGTCGCGCGACGTGGCGGCGGTGGCCGCCATGGCGACCGTCCGCGTCTCGATCGACTCGCGCAGGAACTGTCCGTCCGCGACTTGCTCGAGGTCGATCGGCGCCACCGTGGTTCCGACCTGCGGCGTCACGGCGAGCAGGCCTTCGTTCTCCAGCCGGATGAAGGCCTCGCGTACCGGGGTCCGGCTGACGCCAAGGCGCTGGGCCACTTCGTTCTCGGACAGCGGGGCGCCGGGCGGCAATGCCCCGGCGAGGATCTCGCCGCGCAGCCAGCGGTAGGCGGCACCGGCCGCGCCGCGGCGGGAATCGCGCGGCGGGATCGGCAGGACGGCGGCGGAGCGCGGGCTGGGCATCGGGATCGGAAGCTAGCATGCTTGTATGCAAGCATACAAGGGCCTCGGCGGAGCCGGTCCGCCGCCTGGTCGGCCGGCGGATTGGTCTTGCCACTTGACCACCCCGGCAGCGCGGACTAGCCTAGTTTCCCGGTTCGCCGGCCGCCGGCTGGAGGTGCCGCCGCCCCCAGCGAACCATGCCGTTCCACAGCATCGAACCCCGTCGGCTCTACCGTCAGATCGCCGACCAGATCCGCGGGTTGATCCGGTCCGGCGAGTTCGGCGCCGGGGCGCGCCTGCCGCCGGAACGCGACCTCGCGAAGCAACTCGGCGTTTCGCGGCCGTCGGTGCGCGAGGCGCTGATCGCGCTTGAAGTGGAGGGGCTGGTCGAGGTCCGCATCGGGTCGGGCATCTACGTGCTGCCCGCGCGCGGACCGGTGCCGGTCGCCGACGCCGAGGAGGCCGGCGCCGCGGCGAGCGGACCGTTCGAGTTGCTGCGGGCGCGGTACGTGATCGAGAGCGAATGCGCGGCGCTGGCCGCGAAGTCGGCGAAGCGCGCGCAGGTGGCGGCGATCGAGGCGGCGCTGGACCAGATGGACGACGAGCGCCAGGAGGGGTTGCAACCGCTCGGTGGCGACCGGATGTTCCACCTGCGCATCGCGGAGGCCACCGGCAACGGGGCGCTGGTGCAGGTGGTGAAGCTGCTCTGGGAGGAGCGCACCGGACCGCTCTACCGGAAGCTCGAACACCATTATGATTCGCCCGAGC
>JANOEW010000046.1:0-1947 GCA_031413475.1 Amaricoccus sp. | reverse complement strand
TCTCAACGCGCGTGAAGCTCTTAGCGCGAGCGATCAGGTTGTCGCTCGCCGCGCCATCCACACGATAAAAGGGAATGCTGCTTCGTACGATCTGGAGGAAATCGTTGCGCTCGTCCACCATCTGGAGGGCAATCCTTCGGCTCGGAGAGCGAGGCGCAACAGGTGCAGGTCGAGGTCGCCCGCCGGCTGCGCCGGCTGCGCACCGATGCCGAGGCGACCTTTGAGTATCACCTGCTCAACGGCATCCAGGGCGTGGTGAAGGACCCCAAGGACGGCGTGACGGTGGTGAACTACTTCACCGAGTTCGCCATCACGCCGGCGGCTGAGGTCGACTTCGACCTCGACAACGCCTCGCCTGCATCCGGGGCGCTCCGCAAGCGCTGTCAGGCGCTGATCGAGGACGTCGAGGCGAGCATGGGCGGGCTCTCGACCGGCGCGGTGCAGCTGCGCGCCGAATGCGGCTCGGGCTTCTTCGCCGATCTCGTCGCCCACAAGGAGGTCCGCGAGACCTACCTCAACACCGCGGCCGCGGCCGATCTCCGCAGCCGGGTCGCCGACGAGGTCAGCTTCGGCGGCATCAGCTTCCGGCGCTACCGCGGCAACGCCGCCTTCGGGGTGCCGGCCGACAAGGCGTTCTTCTATCCCGAGGGCGTCGAGGGGCTCTTCGAGATCTACTACGCCCCGGCCGACACCTTCGAGACAGTGAACACGCTGGGGCTGTCGCTCTACGCGCGGGCAATCCCCGACCGGGAGCGCGACGAATGGGTGCGGCTGGAGATCGAGTCGAACCCGCTGCCGATCTGCACTCGGCCGCAGGTGCTGCGCTCCGCGCGACGGACGTGACCGCCTTCGCCATCGCGGTCGACGCGCTCTACGCCGATCCGAACATCGCGCGGGCGGCGAGCTACGCGCCGGCGGACGGGGAGCCAATCCCCGTCCGCGTCATCGCGCGGCGGGCGGATGCCGTCACCGACTTCGGCGATGCCCGGCTCTGGTCGGAGACGACGCGCTTCGATCTGCGAGTCAGGGAGGTTGCCAGTCCGCGTCCGGGCGACCGGCTCGTCCTCGATGGCGAGACCTTCGTCGTACAAGGCGAGCCGGTGAGGGACCGCGATCGCCTGATCTGGACGCTCGACACGAGGCCAGAATGAGGCTCAAGCTCGCCATCAGTCCAGACCTTGTCGCGATGATGGCGGAGGAGATCGCCGCCGGAGAGCGGGCGGTGACCGCGGCGATGCGTCAGGTGAGCGCCGGGCTGAAGGGGGCGTGGCGCGGTCAACTCGTCGGGGCCGGGCTGGGCGCACGGCTCGCAAACTCGATCCGGTCGGAGGTATTTCCGAAGGTCGGCGTCAGCCTCAACGCGGCCGCGCTGGTCTGGTCGAAGGCGCCGGTGATCGTCGGCGCGCATGACACCGGTCCGCTGATCCGGTCGACGAGCGGCTTCTGGCTCGCTATCCCGACGCCGGCCGCTGGCAAGGCGCTCGGCGGTCGGCGGGTTACGCCCGGGGCATGGGAACAGAAGACGGGGTTGCGGCTGCGGTTCGTCTATCGTCGCAGCGGGCCGAGCCTGCTCGTCGCGGACAGCGTGCGGCTCAACACCCGTGGGCTCGCGGCGGTGTCGCGCTCGAAGACCGGGCGCGGGCAGGTCACCGTTCCGATCTTCCTGCTGGTGCCGCAGGTCAAGCTGCCGAAGCGGCTCGACCTCACGCGGGACGCCGAGCGGGCGCACGAGGTGGTGCCGGGGTTGATCGTGGCGAACTGGGTGGACAGCAGGTTTTGATCCGGCGCTCCTTCACCGCGCCGGCGGCGATGCCCGAACGACCTGCCAGATCATTCCCGCACCATGCCCGCAGCTGGAGCATCGCATGGCCGCGCCGATGTCCACGAGGCGCGTGTAGGGCCAGTGGCGATCATGCAGCCGGTGGGGCGCGATGCACCAGCTGCGAC
>JANOEW010000045.1:0-9561 GCA_031413475.1 Amaricoccus sp. | reverse complement strand
CGAGCAGCACCACCGTCGCGCCGAATTTCACCGGTCCCGACAGGCGCGCCACGTCGATCACCTCGGACCGGCCGATCATCCCCTCGAGCTCCTTGATCCGGCCCTCGACAAAGCTCTGGCGTTCGCGTGCGGCGTGGTATTCCGCGTTCTCGGACAGGTCGCCGTGCTCGCGCGCCTCGGCGATGGCGCGGATCACCTCGGGTCGGTCCGCCGACTTCAACCGCTTCAGCTCGGCGTCGAGCTTCGCGAAGCCTTTCGCGGTGAGCGGGAACTTCTCCATTCGGCACCTCCGTCGTCGGCGACAGCCCGCGCCCAGGTCAAAGCGAAACAGGCCGCCGCGCGAGGCGTCGGCCTGTCCGGCGGAACGCCCGCCAACGCGAATCAGCATATGAGGCCCATTGTCCCACTTCAAGCGGAGCCGGTCGGGATTATGTATCTGTTCCGCAGGGGCAGCGATTGACCCCGAGCGCGGCCATCGGCTAGGGCTCCTGCGGCGCGGTCCCGGCCCGTGCGACGAGGATTGGAGCCTGCCGATGCCCGAGATCACCCGGCCCGAGATCACGCGCGAGTCCATGGAATACGACGTCGTGATCGTCGGCGCGGGCCCGGCGGGTCTCGCCGCCGCGATCCGGCTCAAGCAGCTCGACCCGGAACGATCGGTCGTGGTGATCGAAAAGGGTTCCGAGGTCGGCGCGCACATCCTGTCGGGCGCGGTGCTCGATCCCATCGGCCTCGAAGCGCTGCTCCCCGACTGGCGCGACCGCGGCGCGCCGATCACGACCGAGGTGACCGAGGACCGCTTCTACCTGCTCGGCCAGGCCGGCCAGATCCGCATCCCGACCTGGCCGATGCCGCCGCTGATGAAGAACCACGGCAACTACATCGTCTCGATGGGCGCCGTCTGCCGCTGGCTGGCCGGGATCGCCGAGGATCTCGGCGTCGAGATCTTCCCCGGCATGGCCGCCTCCGCGCCGGTCTGGGGCGAGGACGGCCGTCTCGCCGGCGTCGTCGCCGGCGAGTTCGGCCTGACCAAGGACCGCGAACCCGGACCCGGCTACGAGCCCGGCATGGAGCTGCGCGGGCGCTACGTGTTCCTCGCCGAAGGCGTGCGCGGCTCGCTCTCCAAGCAGGTCATCGCGCGGTTCGGTCTGCAGGACGGCCGCGAGCCGCAGAAATACGGCCTCGGCATGAAGGAGCTGTGGGAGGTCCGCCCCGAGGTTCACCGCCCCGGCCAGGTCACCCACACCATGGGCTGGCCGCTCGGCAAGAACGCCGGTGGCGGCTCGTTCATGTATCACCTCGACAACAACCAAGTCTACGTCGGCTTCGTGGTGCATCTGAACTACGAGAACCCGCACCTCTACCCGTACATGGAATTCCAGCGCTTCAAGCACCACCACCTGATCGCCGACGTGCTCAAGGGTGGCAAGCGCGTCGCCTACGGCGCGCGCGCCATCGCCGAGGGCGGCTGGCAGTCGCTGCCGAAGCTGGTCTTCCCCGGTGGCGCGCTGCTGGGGTGCGCCGCCGGCATGGTCAACGTGCCGCGGATCAAGGGCAACCACAACGCGATGCTGTCGGGCATCGCCGCCGCCGAGGCCGCGCACGCCGCCATCGTCGCCGGTCGCCAGGGCGACGAACTCGACGCTTATGCCACCGCGGTCAAATGGGGCGCGATCGGCGCCGACCTCAAGCCGGTGCGCAACGTCAAGCCGCTGTGGTCGCGCTTCGGGCTGACCGCCTCGCTGGCGCTCGGCGGCCTCGACATGTGGATCAACACGCTGACCGGCAACCACTCGCCGCTCGGCGAGATGAAGCATGGCAAGTCCGACGCCGCCGCCACGGGGCGCGCCGAACGCTTCGCGCCGATCGCCTACCCCAAGCCCGACGGCGTGCTGAGCTTCGACCGGCTGACCAACGTCGCCTTCAGCTTCACCAACCATGCCGAGGACCAGCCCGCGCACCTCACGCTGATCGACCCGCACGTGCCGATCGACATCAATCTGCCGTGCTTCGCCGAACCGGCGCAGCGCTACTGCCCGGCCGGGGTCTACGAGGTGCTGCGCGACGCGGACGGCGCGAACCCGCGCTTCGTGATCAACTTCCAGAACTGCGTGCACTGCAAGACCTGCGACATCAAGGATCCGAGCGAAAACATCGTCTGGGTCACGCCGCAGGGCGGGGATGGCCCGAACTACCCGAATATGTGACCCGATGCGGCGTCCGGCGGATTGCAACCGGCCGGAGCGCGACATAGGATTTTGCCGCCTCAGCCGCCCCATGGAGTGACCGCCCTTGCCCGATCGCCTCGCCAACGTCTTCCGCGGTCTGCTGACGGCGGCGCTGATCCTGGCCGCGCCTGCGCAGATCGCGGCGGCCGAGGGGGTCTCCGGGGCCTATCTCGCGGCGATCCAGGCCGACATGCGCAACGACTACGCCGCGGCGGCCGAGTATTACCGGCGGGCGCTGTTCCTCGACCCGGACAACCTCGAGATGACGCAGAACGCGGCAGTGGCCCGCGTGGCGATCGGCGACGTCGCCGGCGCGCGCGAGCTGGCCGAACGCCTGATCAAGGAGACGCCGGGCAGCCCGATCGCCAACCTGGTGCTGGTGGCGGACGCCTTCGCGCGCGGCGACTTCGACGCGGCCGAGGCGACGGGCGCCGGGGCCGGGCCCGACGCGAACCCGCTGCTCGTCGGACTGCTCGGCGGCTGGATCGCCGTCGGTCGCGACGATTTCACCGAGGCGCAGGCGCGGTTCGACGCCATGACCGCGAACGAGGCGCTCGCGGTCTACGGCCAGTATCACAAGGCGCTGGCGCTGGCGCTCGCGGGGGATTTCGTTTCGGCCGAAGCGATTTTCGCCGGCGGCACCGAGGGACCGCTGCACCTCAGCCGCGCGGCGCTGGTCGCGCACGCCCAGTCGCTGGCGCAGATCGACCGCACCGACGAGGCGATCGCGCTGATCGACCGGGCGCTCGCCAGCGGATTTCCCGAAGCGACGCTGATCGACCTGCGCGCCCGGCTCGCGTCCGGCGACGAGGTGCCGTTCACCCAGGTCACCCGCGCCCAGGACGGCGCGGCCGAGGTCTTCCTCACCATGGCCGAGGGGCTCAACACCCCCGACAGCGACCGGCTCGCGCTGATCTACGCCCGGCTCGCCCGGCACATCCGGCCGGATCTGACCGAGGCCGCGCTGATCGCCTCGGAGGCGCTGGCCCGCCAGCAGCAATACGATCTCGCCACCGCCGCGCTCGACGGCGTGGCCAGAGACAGCCCGTGGTATGTCACCACCGAGGTGCGGCGAGCGAACACCCAGCGCGACGCTGGCGCGCCCGAGGACGCCATCGAGATCCTCGCCGCCCTCGCCGCGCTGCGCCCCGACGTCGTCGAAGTGCAGGCGGCGCTCGCCGACCATCTGCGCATCGCCGAGCACTACGCCGAAGCCGCCGAGGTCTACGGCAAGGCCATCGTGCTGGTCGGGACGCCGCAGCCCGCCCACTGGGGACTGTTCTACAGCCGGGCGATCGCCCGCGAGCGCGCCGGCGCCTGGGTGGAGGCCGAGGCCGATTTCCGCACGGCGCTCGAACTCGAGCCCGGCCAGCCGTCGGTGCAGAACTACCTCGGCTACAGCCTGGTCGAGCAGAAGGGCGACCTCGACGAGGCGCTCGATCTCATCGAGCAGGCGGTCGCGAGCCAGCCGGACGACGGTTACATCACCGACAGCCTCGGCTGGGTGCTCTATCGGCTCGAACGCTTCGACGAGGCGGTGCCGCACATGCTGCGCGCGGTCGAGCTCGAGCCGGTCGACCCGATCATCAACGACCATCTCGGCGACGCGCTGTGGAAGGTCGGGCGCAAGCGCGAGGCCGAGTTCCAGTGGCGCCGCGCGCTCTCGTTCGGCCCGGCGGACGATCTCGACATGGACCGGCTGCGGCGCAAGCTCGAGCTGGGCCTCGACGCCGTCTACGCCGAGGAGCGGGCCGCGAACGACGGCTGAGCCGGTGGCGACCCCCGCGCAACCCGGCGTCGAGATCGCCTGGGCAAAGGTCAACCTCGCGCTCCATGTCACCGGACGCCGCGCCGACGGCTACCACCTGATCGACAGCCTCGTCGTGTTCCCGCGCATCGGCGACCGGCTCGAGGCCGAGCCCGCCGCGGGTCTCTCGCTCAGCCTGACCGGGCCGTTCGCCCCGGGTCTCGGCGCCGGCGCCGACAACTCGGTGCTTCGGGCGGCGGCGTATTTGCGGCCCGAGGGGCGGGGCGCGGCTCTGCGGCTCACCCAGGCGCTGCCGGTGGCGGCGGGTCTCGGCGGCGGCTCGGCCGACGCCGCCGCCGCGCTGCGGCTGCTCGCGCGGGTCTGGGGCGTCGCGGCGCCGGCCCCGCGGCAAGCGCTCGCCCTGGGGGCCGACGTGCCGGTCTGCCGCGCCGGCCGCCCGGCGCGGATGCGCGGCATCGGCGAGGACCTCGCGCCGCTCGATCTGCCGCCGTTCTGGATCGTTCTCGTCAACCCGGGCGCGTCGCTCGCCACCACCGCGGTCTTCGCCGCGCTGGCGGAGCGGGAAAACCCGCCGCTGCCCGACCCGCCGACCTTTGCGGACGCCGGCGATCTCTTCGGGTGGCTGGCCGCGCGGCGCAACGATCTCGAAGCGCCGGCGCGCGCGCTTGCGCCGCCGATCGACGCGGCGCTCGCGGCGCTCGCGGCGCAGCCCGGCTGCGGCCTCGCGCGCATGTCCGGTTCTGGCGCGACCAGCTTCGGCCTGTTCGCGTCCGAGGCGCCGGCGCTCGCCGCCGCAGCCACGATCCGCGCCGGCCGCGCCGCCTGGTGGGTCGCCGCGGCTCCGGTCGTAAACACCGCGCCGGCAGCGCCGACGGTTCGATAACTTCTGATTATCGTTTAATATCAACAGACTAGTCCGCGTCCAAATTTGGACGCCTGCGAGGATCCCGGTCTCGGCCATTCCGGACGCCGAAGCGTAAACGGCTTCTCTCAAACCAGCCGCGCCACCACGAAATCGGCGAGGTCGCTCAGATACGTCCGGATCGCCCGGTCGGGCAGGGGTCCGAGCGCCGCCCGCGCCCGGGCCGCATGGGCGAGCGCCGTCTCCCGCGCGCTCTCCAGGCTGCCGTGCAGGGTCATGATTTCCAGCGCCCGGTCGAGATCGCCCGCGCTCTGCTCACCCTTTTCGATCACCCGCACCCAGAACGCGTGCTCCTCCGCGTCCGCATTCGCCACCGCCCGGATCACCGGCAGCGACATCTTGCGCTCGCGGAAGTCGTCGCCCACGTTCTTGCCGAGACCTGCGCTGACGCCGCCGTAGTCGAGCAGGTCGTCGGTGATCTGAAAGCTAACGCCCAGCGCGTCGCCATAGTCGCTCAGCGCCGCGACCTGATGCTCCGGCGCGCCCGCGATCACCCCGCCCACCTCGGTCGCCGCGGCGAACAGCGCCGCCGTCTTGCCGCGGATCACCTGCATGTAGACCGCCTCGGTGGTCTGCAGGCTCGCCGCCGCGGTCAGCTGCAGCACCTCGCCCTCGGCGATCACCGCGGCGGCGTTCGACAGGATGTCGAGCACCCGCAGCGACCCGGTCTCGACCATCAGCTGGAACGCCCGGGCGAACAGGTAGTCCCCGACCAGCACGCTCGACTTGTTGTCCCAGAGCAGGTTCGCCGTCGGCCGCCCGCGCCGTCGAGCGCTCGCGTCCACCACGTCGTCGTGCAGCAGCGTCGCGGTGTGGATGAATTCGACCGTGGCGGCAAGCTGGATGTGGTGCTCGCCGTCGTAGCCGCACAGCCGCGCCGCCGCGAGGGTGAGCAATGGCCGCAACCGCTTGCCGCCGGCCTCGACCAGATGCGCCGTCACCTCGGGGATGCGGGGGGCGTGCTCGCTCGCCATGCGGTCGCGGATCAGGCCGTTCACCCGCGCCATGTCCGCCGCCAGCGCCGCCTGCAGCCGCTCGAACGGCGGTTCGAACGGCGTGTCGATCCGGCCCGGAGTGTTCACGCGGCTTGCCTCTCGACCTCGTCCGGGCTGCTCGGTAGGCTGCCGGCCATGAAGGAAATTCTCCGCTCGACGGACCCGACGATCATCGCCTTCTCCACCGCGCTGTTGCGGGCCGAGGATATAGACTGCTTCGTTCTGGACGTCCACATGAGCGTGCTCGAGGGCGGCATCGGCCTGTTTCCGCGCCGCCTCGCCGTCGCCGACCGCGACGCCTTCCGCGCCCGCGCGATCTTGTCCGACAACGCCGTGGACGGCCTGCTGCCGTGACCCGCTTCGTTGACGCGGACCTGACCCGCGACGGCTTCCTCGGCGGGCGGCTCAACCTGTGGCAGCCCCGCGCCGGCTACCGCGCCGCCATAGACCCGGTGCTGCTCGCCGCCTTCACCCCGGCCGCGCCCGGCGACCGCGTTCTCGACCTCGGCTGCGGCGCCGGGACCGCCGCGCTGTGCCTCGCCGCCCGCGTCCCCGGCCTCGACCTGCACGGCCTCGAGCTTCAGCCCGCCTACGCCGACCTCGCCCGCCGCAACGCTTGCGAAAACAGCCTGACGCTCGCCGTCTGCGGGGGCGACCTGCGCAGGCCTCCCGAGGCCCTGCGCGCCCGGCCCTTCGACACCGTGCTGGCGAACCCGCCATTCCACGCGTCGGCGGCCGCCACCGCCTCCGGCGATCCGGGACGCGACCTCGCGCACCGCGAAGCCGAGGCAGACCTCGGCGACTGGATTGCGGCCGGGCTTCGGCGGCTGCGCCCGGGCGGCGTCTTCGTCCTGGTTCACCTTCCCGCACGCCTTCCGGCGATCCTTGCCGCCCTCGATGGACGCGCCGGCGGGATCGAGATCCTGCCGATCGCCCCACGTGAAGATCTGCCGGCCAGCCGGGTGCTGGTGCGTGCCCGGAAAGGCGGCCGGACCCCGCTGATCCTGCGTGCGCCGTTAACGCTGCATCGAGGATGCGCGCACGACGTCGATGGCGACAGCTATACCGAACGTGCCGCGGCGATCCTGCGCGCCGGTTCTGGACTGTTGATCGACACACGTTAAAGTGGTATCTGACCTGACAATACAATTAACGAGTGTTCCACGGCCCCGCTGTGCGACGCTGCGAGCGGAGGGTCCTGCGTGCGAACCGGCGTCTGCTTTCTGATACTGGCGATGTTCCTGACCCCTGCCGTCGACGGGGTCGCCAAGACCCTCGCAGACGACCATTCTCCGATGATGATCGCCTTCCTGCGCTATCTCTCCGCCGGCCTGATCGCCCTGGCGATCGCACGCGGGATGGGTCGGACGATCGAAATCCCCCGCGGCGACCGTCTCGGACAGGTGCTGCGCACGGTGCTGATCATGGCCGCGATGACCTCGCTGATCGCGGCGCTCGGCATGGTGTCGATGGCCAAGGCGGTCGGCGGGTTCCTGATCGCGCCGATCGTCTCGGGGCTGCTCGGCATCCTGGTCTGGGGCGAGCGGCCGACCGCCCCGCGTCTCGCCGGCTCCGCGCTCGCGGTGATGGGCGCCGCCGTGCTGATGCGCCCGGAAGCCGGGATCGAGGCCGGCAGCCTGTTCGCTCTGCTCGGCGGGGCGTTGCTCGGCGCCTACCTCGCCGCGACGCGGGGGGCCTCGACGCGCAGCGATCCGCTGTCGACGCTCGCCGTGCAATGCCTGCTCGGCGCGGCCCTGATCGCCCCCTTTGCCCTCGCTGGCGGCCTGCCCCGCCCCACGCTCGAGCTTGGTCTGAGCGCGCTGGCGCTGGGCGGGGTGTCGGCGATCTGTCACTTCCTGACCGTGGCGGCCTACCAGCGGGCCGACGCGACCGTTCTCGCGCCCTTCCTCTATTTCAACATGATCACCGCGATGGCGGTGGGCTATTTCTGGTTCGGCGAAACCCTGAGCGTCGCCAGCCTGCTGGGCCTCGGGGCGATCGCGGCCGGCGGGCTGGTGACGCTGTCGCGCTTCGAGGCGCCGGACCTGAGCGGCCTGGTTCCAAGCCGGCTGCGGGTCGCGTGACAGGCGTTTCGATCCGTGTTTTACTCTCAAGGTTGATCGTCCGCAGAGAAGGAGGACCGCATGACCCTGAGCTCCCACCTGAGCGAGCTGCGCAAGAAACACCAGGCCCTGTCCGAGATGATCGAAGCGGAACAGTTGAGCCCCGGTTCGGATGACCTGAACATTCGACAGCTCAAGGTGAAGAAGCTCCATCTGAAGGAAGAGATCGAGCGCCTGTCGGCGCAGGACGCCCAGTAGCGACCGACTCGCCCGCCGGCCCGTCGGTCAGGGCAAGCTCAGGTTGGAATAATAATCGGGCCCGTCCTGGTTCATCGCCGCTGCGAGCGAGGCGGCATCATGCGGCCGGGCCATCGGCCTTACGCAGGAAATCGACGATCAGGCGTGCCCAGACGTCGCTGTGAACGTCGCGGGTGAGCGAGGCGCGGGCTTCAGCGGCGGCGGCGGCGGGAAACGCGGTCCCTGCGCGGAGCACGATCAGGTCGTCCATGAAATCGCGGTCGAACTCGGGATGCGGCTGGAGCGAGACCGCGAAGGGTCGCTCGGGATCGCCGTAGGCGAGCGCGGCGTAGGCGCAGTGGGCGGACCGGGCGAGGACGGTGGCGTCGTCGGGAAGGCGCACGATCTGATCCTGGTGCAGGGCGCGCACCGCGAAGCGGTCCGGCAGGTCGGCCATCCAGCCCGGACGGGCGGCGACCTGGTAGTCCTGGACGCCGAGACCCCAGCCGCGGTCGGATTTCTCGACCTCGCCGCCGAGGGCCTCGGCGAGGATCTGGTGGCCGAAACAGACGCCGACGATGGGCACGCCCTGGGCGACGCAGGCGCGCAGGAAGGCCTTGAGCGGCTCGATCCAGGGCAGGTCGTCGTAGACGCCGTGGCGCGAGCCGGTGACCAGCCAGGCGTCCGCCTGGGTGGGGGAGGCCGGGATCTCGCCGGCGACGACACGGACGGTGGCGAACTCGAGGGTCGGGTCGGCCGCCCCGAGCAGGGCGGCGAACATCGCCGGGTAGTCGCCGTGGCGGGCCGCGAGGTCGGGGTGGACCTCGCCGGTCTCCAGAATGCCGATTTTCATTGGCGCCTCCGATAATCGGCCTGAATAAACCACGTCCAGCGGCCGGCCGCAACGGGGGAGGCCATGGCCATTCAGCGTGAATATTCGGCAAGTCCATGAAAAGACGACATAACTGAATCACTTAGGAAAGGTTGACGCGTTGGGCCCGCGCCCGGGGCGGGTCTGCGCCGGAACCCGATCCGGTTGGGGGCGTTTGACGGGTCCCGGCCGCGCGACGACCGACCCCGACCAAAGGACGCCACCCATGCCCCGTATCGCCGAAAGCCGCATCGCCATACTCGCCACCGACGGATACGAGCGTTCCGAACTGCGCGAACCGCTGGAAAAGCTGCGCGCCATGGGCGCGGACGTCCAGGTCGTCTCGCCGAAGTCGGGCGAGATCCGCAGCTGGGACAAGGACGATTGGGGCGACAGCGTGGCGGTCGACCGCGACCTCGCCGACGCGGCGGTCGCTGACTTCGACGCGCTGGTTCTGCCCGGCGGCCAGATCAACCC
>JANOEW010000044.1:0-1647 GCA_031413475.1 Amaricoccus sp. | reverse complement strand
CGCCCGAGGTGGCGGCTTGTTTGGAGCTGGTGTGTGCTGGCGTGGCGCCCGCCGCCGCGCTGTCCGCTGGTAGCATGGATCTGGCAGCGCGGGAGCGTGCTCTCTGGGACTGATGACGTCAAGCTCTACCAAAATGGCGCCCCAGCACAACGCTTCCGATGGCCGGCTGCAGCGGGGCTGTGCTGGGCTTTTTGCTCTTCGTCCGCATTGCGACCACGAGCCTCGTGATCGCCCAGCTCTGTTCGAATGTTGAGCCTTAGATGACGACGATCGTGTACGTTGGCGAAGACAAGGCGATGCCGGTCGCCGATCCCGCCATGACCATCCTCGACGTCTCGATCGCGCACAAGATCCCGCACGTTCGGGCATGCGGGGGACACGGGCGCTGCACGACTTGTCGTGTCCGTATCTGTGACGGAATCCAGAACGTCTCGGCGCGCACGCCGCGCGAGGCCGAGGTGGCCGACGCGCTTCGCTGGGATGGGTTCACACGCCTGGCGTGTCAGACGCGCGTCAGCGGGGACGTGAGCCTCGAACGGCTGATCAAGAGCCCCGCGGACGTGTCGTGCCTGCAGGTGGAAGAAGCGTCCATCGCACCGTCGCAGGAGCGAACGCTCGCAGTGCTCTTCTGCGACATCCGCGACTTCACGCCCTTCGTCAACGCGCACCTTGCCTACGACGTGGTGCACATCCTCAATCGCTTCTTCAAGGCGGTCGGCGACGCGATTCTGCTCAACAACGGTGTCATCTATCAGTATGTCGGCGACGAGATCGTCGGGCTGTTCGGCGTTGGTGGCGATCCGCCCGAAAAGAGTTGTCTCGACACGATTCGAGCTGGTTTGGGCATGCTCGCCGCACTGAACGATCTCAATGCGGAGCTGTCGGCCGAATTCGCAACGACCCTCGAGATCGGCATCGGGGCGCATGTGGGCCCGCTCATCGCCGGCATGATGGGACATCCGGATCATCGGCAGTTCACGGTGGTCGGTGATGCGATGAACATCGCCAGCCGCATCCAGGATGCAAACAAGACGCTGGGTACGAGATTTCTGTTGTCGCAGGCTCTGTTCGATCAAGTTCCGCAGGCGCCCGTGCAGGTGCGCAGAGCACAAGCCGTATTGAAGGGCAAGCACGGCGCGTTCCAGCTCGTGGAAGCGATCTGCTTTGCCGAGCCGGACGCCGCCCTGCTGGTGCAGTCGACCATCGGCGTTCTCCTGCAGCACCAGCAGAGGTTCACGCAGGATCTCTATCGACGCCTGTTCACGCTGGCTCCTGCGGCCGCAGGACTTTTCCATGGCGACATGGAGAGCCAAGGCCAAATGCTCGCCCATATGGTGCAGTTTCTCGTGCACGCCATGAGCCGCCCCGAGATCATGACGCTCGGCCTGCGAGATCTCGGAAGGCGACATGACGGCTACGGTGTCGCGCCCGAGTACTACCCGGCTTTTCGCCAAGCGTTTCTCGAGTCGGCGCGTGAGGTTCTCGGTGAGAGACACACACCACAGGTCGAGAAGGCCTGGGCGGACACGATCGACAAGATCATCCAATCGATGCACGGATCGGCCGCAGCCTGAGGCTCCGCAGCGATCCGAGCGGCTGTCGCCGCTGGGGTCCAAAGGCTCTCGGCGCCCCAAACGTGCTGCCTGA
>JANOEW010000043.1:0-3244 GCA_031413475.1 Amaricoccus sp. | reverse complement strand
GTCTACGACCGCGCGCATGTCGGCAACGCCCGGCCTGTGGTGGTGTTCGACGTGCTCTACCGTCTGCTGCGGCATACGTACGGGGCGGACAACGTCACCTACGTGCGCAACATCACAGACGTGGAGGACAAGATCAACATGCGGGCGCGGGAGAGCGGCCGGTCCATCGGCGAGATCACGGCGGAGACGACGCGCTGGTTTCACGAGGACATGGCTGCATTGGGTGTGCTTCCTTTGCCGAGGGAGCATGAGCCTCGGGCGACCGAGTATGTCGGCGAGATGATCGCAATGATTGCGGTGCTGATCGAGCGGGGGCACGCCTACGCCCCCGGCGACGGGCATGTGCTGTTCGCGGTGGGGAGCTTCCCTGACTATGGCAAGCTGGCGCGACGGTCGCTCGACGACATGCGGGTCGGCGCGCGGGCGGAGGTGGCGACGAGCAAGCGCGACCCGATGGACTTCGTGCTGTGGAAGCCGTCGGACGCGGAGACGCCGGGGTGGGACTCGCCCTGGGGTCGCGGGCGGCCGGGGTGGCACATCGAGTGCTCGGCGATGGCGCGGGCGCTGCTCGGCGAGGCCTTCGATATCCATGGTGGCGGCGTCGATCTGGCGTTCCCGCACCACGAGAACGAGCTGGCGCAGTCGGCCTGCGCGCATCCGGACGAGGGGTTCGCGCGGCTGTGGATGCACAACGGGATGCTGAACATCGAGGGGGAGAAGATGTCCAAATCGTTGGGCAACTTCTTCACGGTGCGGGATTTGCTGGATCGGGGCGTGCCGGGGGAGGTGATCCGGTTCTTGCTGCTGTCGACGCACTACCGGCAGCCGATGGAGTGGACCGACCGAAAGGTGGAAGAAGGAAGAAAGGAACTGACTCAATGGAGGGATCGGACATTTGACGCTGAGAATGGCGTAGTATCTCCAAAGATGCTTTCTGCATTGTCAGATGATATGAATTTTGCTGAGGCGCTGGCGGAGCTTCGCCAGCTATACAGAAATGAAGAATATGCTGATCTGAAGGCATCCGCTCAGGTAATGGGTTTGCTCACCCCGTCGCTCGCTTGGGTCGTGAGAGCTTATCTCTTGGCCGCTGAGGCCGGTCACTACCGCATAGAAGGAGGCGAAGCGGCGATAAGCAGAAGCAGCGATTTCGACTTAGCGCAGAAACTTGTCGAAGTTCGCGCGCAAGCCCGTGCCGAATGCAACTACGAAGTTTCTGATAGACTTCGGGATCAACTGCTGGCGGCAGGCGTTGCTATTGACGATCTGCCAGACGGACCGCGAGCGCGGATTCTGCCTTCGTTCAGCCCGTCAAAGCTTGCTGAGATCGAGGCATGACCCCCGAACGCCTCTGGCTCTACGACACCACGCTGCGGGACGGGCAGCAGACGCAGGGCGTGGACTTCTCGGTCGAGGACAAGACGCGGATCGCGCAGGCGCTGGATGCGCTCGGCGTCGATTATGTCGAGGGCGGGTGGCCGGGGGCCAATCCGACGGACTCCGGGTTCTTCGAGGCGGCGCCGGAGCTTGCGCGGGCGACGATGACCGCGTTCGGGATGACCAAGCGGGCCGGGCGGTCGGCCGGGAACGACGAGGTGCTGGCGGCGGTGCTGAACGCGGGCACCAAGGCGGTGTGCCTGGTCGGCAAGACGCACGAGTTCCATGTGACGACGGCGCTTGAGATCTCGCTGGAGGAGAACCTTGCCTGCATCCGCGAGAGCGTCGCTCATGCGGTGGCGCAGGGGCGCGAGGTCCTGTTCGACGCGGAGCATTTCTTCGATGGGCATCGGGCGAAGCCCGACTACGCCATCGCCTGCTTGGCGGCGGCGCTGGAGGCGGGGGCGCGGTGGATCGTGCTGTGCGACACCAACGGCGGCACGTTGCCGGGCGAGGTCGGGGCGGTGACGGCGCGGGTGATCGCGAGCGGCATTCCCGGCGACCGGCTGGGGATCCATGCGCATGACGACACCGGCAACGCGGTGGCGGTGTCGCTGGCGGCGTTGGATGCGGGGGCGCGGCAGGTGCAGGGGACGCTGAACGGGCTGGGGGAGCGCTGCGGGAACGCGAACCTGACGACGCTGATCCCGACGCTGCTGCTGAAGGAGCCCTATGCGAGCCAGTTCGAGATCGGGGTGACGCCCTGCGCGCTCGCCACGCTGACGCGGGTGAGCCGGATGCTCGACGACATCCTGAACCGGGTTCCGGACGCAAGCGCGCCGTATGTCGGGGCGTCGGCCTTCGTGCACAAGGCGGGGCTGCACGCGTCGGCGGTGCTGAAGGCGCCGGAGACGTATGAGCATGTCGAGCCGAAGGTGGTGGGGAACGCGCGGTTCATTCCGATGTCGAACCAGGCCGGGCAGTCGAACCTACGGCAGCGGTTGGCGAAGGCGGGGATCGTGGTGGCCGGCGACGATCCGCGGTTGGCGGGGATCCTCTCCGAGGTGAAGGCGCGGGAGGACCGGGGGTATGCCTACGATAGTGCTGCGGCGTCGTTCGAGCTGCTGGCGCGGGAGATGCTGGGGGTGCTACCGCGGTTCTTCGAGGTGGAGCGGTATCGGGTGATGGTGGAGCGGCGGCTGAACGCGCGCGGCGAGACGATCACCGTGTCGGAGGCGGTGGTGGTGGCGCGGTTCGGGGGGACGCGGGTGATGAGCGTGAGCGAGAGCCAGGACCCGGTGAGCCACGCGGACCAGGGGCCAGTGAACGCGTTGTCGCGTGCGCTGGCGAAGGATCTGGGGCCGTACCAGGCCTATATCGCCGACATGAAGCTGGTGGACTTCCGGGTACGGATCACGTCGGGGGGGACGGAGGCGGTTACGCGGGTGCTGATCGACAGCGAGGACGGGCAGGGGCGGCGCTGGTCGACGGTGGGGGTGAGCGCCAACATCGTGGACGCGAGCTTCCAGGCGCTGCAGGACGCGATCGTCTGGAAGCTGCTGCGCGACCGGGCGCCGCCGGCGTGAGCGCCGAAGCCTGCGCGGCGCTGGTCGCGCGGGGCGATCCGGAGAGGTTCCGCGCGGCGATGGCGGCGGAGGCGGGGGCGGCGCGGGACGGGTTGATGGCGCTCTATGCGTTCAACCTCGAGATCGCGCGGGCCGGGTATGTGGTCTCCGAGCCGATGCTCGGCGCGATCCGGCTGCGCTGGTGGGCGGATGCGGTGGCGGAGATCTACGACGGGCGGCTGCCGCGAGCGCACGAGGTCTGCGGGCCGCTGGCGGCGGCGATCCGCGGCTGGGGGCTGCCG
>JANOEW010000042.1:0-2117 GCA_031413475.1 Amaricoccus sp. | reverse complement strand
GCACTGACGCGCCGTAGACGTTCCTGGGTAGAGTATGAGGAACAAAAGCATTAATATTGGATAACCCATGAGCTTAGTAGAATATGAGACTATGTCATCGAGATTGCCAATATTTCCTAAAAAGGCTAAAAAAAGAATCATAATTACAACATAAATATGCAAAAGAAAAACCAAATAAACTCCAGATATACCGCCTTTAAATAGGCTATCGTAGCTGAGCCCATCGTCGGCACCCCCAGTAGCAGGGAAAAGCGACGCGAGTGGAAGACGATCCTTGGTCCGCTGTTTCGTCCCATGGACTTTACCAATATTTCTCCCAACCAGTCTGAATATTCCCATACCAAGCACAAACAATGAAAATAAAAGGAGGTAGAATTGATAATAATCTTTCAGATCTTCCAGCATTGCCACTGCCTAGGCGACCCATTCAGATCGCAACCTCTCGAAGGACGAACTGCGACAATCTATCACGGCGGCCGAGGGGCGAGAAGGGTCTGAGCCTGCAGCCTAACATGGGCTTGGGCGAGATGAACCCCGAGCAGCTGTGGGAGACGACGCTCGACCCCGAGGCGCGGACGCTGCTGCAGGTGCGGGTCGAGCATGCCGACGAGGCGGACGAGATCTTTACCAAGCTGATGGGCGACGAGGTCGAACCGCGGCGCGAGTTCATCCAGGCGAACGCGCTGAGCGTGGAGAACCTCGACGCGTAGAGGGGGCCGCCCTCTGGTTGCCCGCAGTGTCATGGTCCAGGCGGGACCATTGCCCGGCCTTCCTGTAGAGGCCGTCATATCAGACTGTTTTACGTCAGCGCCGCGAGCGCGGGCGCGAGGTCGCCGTAGCCGGTGACGCGGCGCTCGTAGCTCAGGCCGAGACGCGCGGCGCAGCGCGCGGCCTCGGCGTCCAGGCCGGGGTCGTCGGTCTGGGCGAGATAGACCAGGCGCTCATAGCCGGCGAAGATCTGGTCGCGCAGCTCGGGGTGGCGGTCGAGGCCCATCGGGCGCCAGACGAAGGCGTCGAACTGGCGCACCAGGAAGTCGGTCAGATAGAAGGCGCGCATCTCCGTCTCGCCGCGGGCCGCGAACGTGGCGTTGCCGTCGAAGAAACTGTAACAGTGCGGACCGTCGATCATCTCGACCCCGAGCGCCGCGCAGCGCGCCGCCAGCAGCCCGCCGGTGCCGCAGTCGGCGTAGGCGACGAAGATACGGGCGTAAGCCGGGCGCGCCGCCGTCACCGCCGCCGCCACCGCGTCGGGAATTCGGGCGGGGCGGTTGTGCAGGATCGCCGGCAGGCACTGCAGGTCGAGCCAGTCCCACGCGTTGAGCGCCTTGAGCGCCAGGATCTCGCGCGCCAGCGCGCCGCAGGCGATGACGAGCGCCCGGCCGACCGGCCGCGCCGGGGCCGGCAGGCCGCGGTCGCGAAGGGTCAGGTCGTCGGGCATCGGATCGGCGATCATCGTCGGATGCTACGCGCCCGCGACGGTAGCGCAAGGGGCCGGCGGCGCATCGAGGCGAAAGGTCCGCGTCACCGGATGGTCGCCGGACCCGAGCAGGCGGTCCGCGACCGCGGCCGGCGTCACGCCGTGGCGCGCAACTGGTTGTGCTTGCGCGCGATGAACTCCTTGGCGGTCTCGACCGCCACCGCCGCGTCGCGGCAGTAGGCGTCGGCGCCGATGGCACGGCCGAACTCCTCGTTCAGGGGCGCGCCGCCGACCAGCACGATGTAGTGCTCGCGGATGCCGCGTTCCTTCAGCGTGTCGATCACCACCTTCATGTAGGGCATGGTGGTGGTCAGCAGCGCCGACATGCCGAGGATGTCGGCGTCCTCGCGCAGCAGCGCCTCGAGATACTTGTCCGCCGGGTTGTTGATGCCGAGGTCGATCACCTCGAACCCGGCCCCCTCCATCATCATCGCGACCAGGTTCTTGCCGATGTCGTGGATGTCGCCCTTGACGGTGCCGATCACCATCTTGCCCATGCGCGGGGCGCCGGTTTCGATGAGGAGAGGCTTCAGGATCGCCATGCCGGCCTTCATCGCGTTCGCGGCGAGCAGCACTTCGGGCACGAACAGGATGCCGTCGCGGAAATCGATGCCGACGATCCGCATGCCGGCGACAAGCG
>JANOEW010000041.1:0-4047 GCA_031413475.1 Amaricoccus sp. | reverse complement strand
CCCTGCACCGCCTGCTCCATCGCCTTCTCCGACGAATACAGCACGCAGGCCGCCGCGTCCTGCCGCGTGACCTCGCCGCGATCGCAGGCCTGCGCCACGGCGTAGACATAGGCGCGCGCCGTGTTCAGCGTGGTGTAGAGATCGGCGACCTTGCCTTGCATCAACTGGAAATCGCCGATCGGTCGACCGAACTGCCGGCGTTCGTGCATGTAGGGCATGATGTGATCGAGGATCGCGTGCATCAGCCCGACGCCGATCCCGGCCAGCACCACGCGCTCGTAGTCGAGCCCCGACATCAGCACGGCGACCCCGCGGCCCTCCTCGCCGAGCACGTTCTCGAACGGCACCTCCACGTCCTCGAAGATCAGCTCGGCCGTGTTCGAGCCGCGCATCCCGAGCTTGTCGAAATGCGGGCTGGTCGAGAAGCCCCGCATCGACTTCTCGATCAGGAAGGCGGTGATGCCGCGGGGACCGGCGTCCGGGTCGGTCCGGGCGTAGACCACCAGCGTCGTCGCGTCCGGGCCGTTGGTGATCCAGTATTTCGTGCCGTTCAGCACGAAGCGGTCGTTGCGCTTGTCGGCACGCAGCTTCATCGAGACCACGTCCGAGCCCGCGCCCGCCTCGGACATCGCGAGCGCGCCGACGTGCTCGCCGGTGACCAGCTTCGGCAGGTAGGTCGCCTTCTGCGCCGGGGTGCCGTTGAGCTTGATCTGGTTGACGCAAAGGTTGGAATGCGCGCCGTAGCTCAGCGCGACGCTGGCGGACGCACGCGCGATCTCCTCGACCGCGATCACATGCGCGAGATAGCCCATCCCAGCGCCGCCGTATTCCTCCGGAACCGTGATCCCGAGCAGGCCGAGCTCGCCCATCTCGCGCCACAGCTCCGGCGGGAACTCGTTGCTGCGGTCGATCTTGGCGGCGATCGGGGCCAGCCGCTCCTGCGCCCAGGATTGCACGAGGTCACGCAGCGCGTCGAGGTCCTCGCCGAGCGCGAAGTTCAAGCTGGCCGTGAACATCCGCGTTTCCCCCTTTCGAACGCCGCAGAGCCGAACATACGTTCAGTTTCTGGGCAAGTAGTTCGGCCAACCGGACCCGGGCCGCGCGTCACGCGGGCTCGCGCGCGTGCTCCTGCACGATTCGCTCGGCGGCTTTGCCATGCATTTCCTCGTAGTGGTCGAAGGCAGCGTCGAAGTAGCCGACGCCCTGGGTCGTCGCCCGCACGTCGTTGGCGAGGCCGGGAAGGGCGGCGGCGGGCAGCAGCGCCTCGAAGACCTCCCAGCCCTTGACCACCGGGTCGGGGCCGAAGCCGAGCACCTGGCCGTGCAGCGCCGAGACGATCGGGCCGAAGCCGCCGGTGAACACCGCCGGCGCGTGGATCGCGACCCGGTGGATCGGCTGCAGCAGCACCGGCCCGGCCGCGGCGAGCGCCTCGCCGACCCCGCGCCGGCCGGCGATGCGGAAGGCCATGTCGGAGCTGTCGACCGGATGGTGCAGCCCGTCGGTCAGCGTCACCGCCACGTCGATCACCGCGAAGCCGAGCGGGCCGCGCTCCATCGCGTCCCGCGCGCCGACCTCGACCGCCGGGATGTAGTTCCGCGGCACCGCGCCGCCCTTCACGGTCTCGTCGAAGGCGAAGCCGCCGCCGCGCGCCGCGGGGGCGACGATCAGCCTGACGTCGGCGAACTGACCGGCGCCGCCGGTCTGCTTCTTGTGGCGGTAGGCGATCTCATGGGACTTGGTGACGGTCTCGCGGTAGGCCGGGCTTGGGTCGAGATCGGTGACCTCCAGCCCGAAGGCGTCCTTGAGCCGGGCGCGGACCAGCCGCAGGTGCAGCGGCCCTTGCAGACTGGCGAGCGCGCCGCCGGTGGCGGGGTCCTGGCACACCGTCAGTCCGGCGTCGGATTCCGCCAGCGTCGCCAGCGCCCCGGACAGCTTGACGCCATCGCGCTCGCTCACCGGCGCGATCAGCCGGTGCAGCATGGCGGGCTGCGGCGCCAGCCACGCCGGCGCGGGATGCAGCGCGCCCTGGGTCGCGAGCAGGCCCGGGGCGAGGTGGTCGGCCTTGACCGCCGAGACGATCTCGCCCTCGGGCGCCGCATCGAGATGGCGCTGGTCGCGGGCGTCGGAGGGGGTGAGCTGGCCGGGCGCGCGGCCGCCGAGCGGGCGGGCGGCCGGCAGCGCCTCGAACGCCCGCAGCAGCGCGACCCGGCCCATATGCTTGCGGTAGGCGCCCGCGAAGACCACGGCGGCGGGCGGCTCGGCGAGAGCGGCCTGCGCCTGCAGCCGGGCGCGCAGCACCTCCGGGCCGGGCGCTTCGTGGCGCAGCGCCTTCAGCAGCCGGATCACGCCGTTGCCGTGCAGTCCCGAGCCGATCAGCGCCTCGAGCACCTTGTTCTCGGCCAGCGCCTTGGCGCACAGCGCGTAGATCTCGGCCGAGGGCGGCGCGCGGTCATCGATCAGCTCTTCGAGCAGGTGGTCGTCGAACTCCGACAGCGATTCGAGCAGCACGTCGCGCGCCTCGTGCTCGCGGTCGGCCATGCCCGCGGGCAGCTCGATCAGCTGCGACGGCGCGCCTTCGCGGTAGGCCCAGGCGCGCTCCGAGACGAGATCGACCGCGCCGGTGATCCGGTCGCCGTCGCGGATCGGGATCTGGCGCAGCAGGATCGGGTGGACGGCGTAGTCCTGCAGCGCGGCGACGAGGTCGCGCATCCGCGCCTGCGCCTCGTCGATGCGGTTGACGAACAGCAGCGCCGGCGTGCCCGCCGCCTCGACCGCGCGCAGGTAGGGCGCCGCCAGCGCCGCGGCGGCCGGATCGGGGGCGACGCAGATCACCGCCGCGTCGGCGGCGAGCAGCGCGGCCTTGGCGACGTGCAGCGCCTCGATCGAGCCGGGCGTGTCGATCGCCTGCCAGCGCTCGCCGAGGTGGGTGAAGCTGACGACGCGGGCCTCGCCGGGGCCGGCGGCGGGCTGGGGCTGGCCCTCGATCGCGCAGATGCGATCGACGAGGGTCGACTTGCCCGTGTTCGAGGCCCCAAGGATCGCCACCGTCCGCGTCATCTTTGTCCTCCCCGCGCCGCGCGCCGTTCGCGTTCGACAAGGATCATAGGCCGGCGGCGGCGCGGTTTACCAGCGGGTTGCGGCGGGCGGGTCCGGCCGCCGCATCACTGCCAGAAGTTCTGGAATTCCACGTCATCGCGCACCGCGGCAGCCTCGGCGCAGAACGTGTCCGGCTGCAGGCTTCCCTCGGCGAGAAAGAGGCCGTGCGCGACGCCGAGGTCGATCAGCAGGTCGGTGTGGCGCTCGAGCAGCGCCTCGCCCTCGAGCCCCTCGACCGCCGCGACGAGCAGGTTGCTGCTGGCGGCGGACAGCTTCTCCACGTCGACCGGGAAGCCCTCGCAGAGCCGGGCGACCGCGGCGTGGTAGGCGATCACGTTGAGGTCGGCCCGGATCGCCGGCGCGAGCGTCTCGCCCTCGGCGATCGCCGCCTCCCAGGCCGCCGACAGGCGCTGGCCCTCGGCGGCGGCGGGCAGCGCCGGCCCGAGGCCGAGCGCGGCGACGAGGAGCAGGGCGCGGCGGCTCATCGGTAAATCCTCTTCGTCCAGCTCCGCGAGAAGCCGGCGTCGTCGTAGTAGCAGGCCGCCTGATAGTCGAAGCAGGTGACCCCCGGCGCGGGCTTGAAGTGCGCCTTGCGGTTGCGCTTCGCCTTATGCTCGTTCTTGGAGAGCGCGGCCCCGACCGCCGCGCCCGCCACCCCTGCGACGATCGCCGCCGCCACGTCGCTCTTGGCGCTCGCGGGATGGGCGAGCCCCGCCGCCGTCGTCACGGCCACGAGCATCACCGCCAACCATCTCGTCATGCCGTGCTCCGCACTCGGAAGGACCACCGCACGCCGCGGCAGGCGAACCTTGCCGAAGCGGCGTGAGGCGGCCAACGATTCGTTCGCTGCCCCCTGGGGCTCAGCCGGCGAGCCCTGCCGCCACCTCGAACAGGATCGCGTGGCGGGCCGCGAGGCGCTCGGGGTCGTCGTCGTAGCCGCCGCCGAGCACG
>JANOEW010000040.1:0-1928 GCA_031413475.1 Amaricoccus sp. | reverse complement strand
GGAAGCGGGGCCGGTCGCGGCGGCCTGGCGAGGCGGTGCAGCCGCAGCGCGCCCGGCGCCGCGCCGGGCATGGCCATCGCGGCCGCCGACGCCTCGAACCCCGCGGCGCGCCAGTCCGCGAAACGGCGCGCGGGGATCGGTCCAAAGGCGCGGATCTCGATCTCGCGGTGACGCATGTCGGTCAGGATGCGCGCGGCGAGCGCGAGGATCACGACGCTCGGACCCTCGCAGACCTGCTCGATGCGACGGTCGTGCAGTCGCATGACGCCGGTCACGCCGAGGCGCGTGTTGTCGCCCCACGATTGGCGGGCGAGCCGCATCAACTGGGCTGGCGCGAGATCGCCCGCGAGGCGCGACGCGAAGGAAAACTCCACAAGCCGTTCTGTGACCACCCTGGCGCGCCCTCGCATCGAAGCACGATTTGTCGCACTGCACTCAACCCAAACGAATGCGCGAGTCAAGGGGCGCCCAGAGCCAGACCAGACCAGACCGTAGCAGCGCCTGATCAGAGCCTGCCGATCGTGCCGAGCAGAAACCGATCGAACGCGACGGCGTCGTCCACGCCGGACCCGCTCTCGGGCAGGACGCAGAACGACCAGTTGGCGAAGCGTCGGGCGTCGATCGCATCTTCGCGCAGGATTTGCAGCGCGCGGTGGCGCGGGTCGGTGACGATCCGCTCCATGCGGGCGAAGACACGCCGGCGCGGACCTTCGATCAGGCCGTAGAAGCGGCCGCCGCCGTGGAACAGCAGGCCGGTCAGGCCCCGCGCCGCGTTGTTGCGGCGCGAGGCGGCCGCGATGGCGTCGATGTCCGCGGTCGCGAGGTCTCGGGCGGCAACGCTGAGATAGGCGATCCGCACCAGCGGCTGCGCCGGCGTCGGCGACCGCGGCCGCCCGCGGCCGGTCATTCCCCGCGGCGGCGCACGCGGGCCGCCGCGAGGGCTTCGAGCCGCGCGGCGAGACCTGCCTCGCCGCCGCGGTCGGTCGGGACGTAGAACCGCTCCGGCGGCATGGCTTCGGGGAAGTAGCTCTGACCGGAGACACCGTCCGCGGTGTCGTGGTCGTATACGTAGCCCGCGCCGTAGCCTTCGGCCTTCATCAATTTGGTCGGGGCGTTGAGGATGTGCTTGGGCGGGGCGAGCGAGCCGGTGCGGCGGGCGCTCGCGCGGGCGGCGGCGAACGCCGTGTAGCCGGCGTTGGACTTGGGCGCGAGCGCGAGGCGGATCACCGCCTGGGCGAGCGCAAGCTCGCCTTCGGGCGAGCCGAGGCGCTGGTAGGTCTCCCATGCGGCGAGGCAGACGGGCAGCGCGCCCGCGTCGGCCTGGCCGATGTCCTCGATCGCCATGCGGGTGATGCGGCGGGCGAGGTAGCGCGGATCCTCGCCGCCCTCGAGCATGCGGGCGAGCCAGTAGAGCGCGGCGTCGGGGTCGGAGCCGCGGACGGATTTGTGCAGGGCGGAGATCAGGTCGTAGTGGGCGTCGCCGGACTTGTCGAAGATCGGCGCCCGGCGGGTGAGGGCCTGCGCCAGGGCTTCGACGTCGAGCGGTTCGGGTTCGGGGCCGAGCGCCTCGATCAGGTTGAAGAGGGCCCGTCCGTCGCCGTCGGCCATCTCGATCAGGCTGGCGCGGGCCTCGGGGGTGAGCGGCAGCCGGCGGCCGATGGCGGCTTCGGCGCGGGCGGCGAGGGTCGCGAGCGCGGTGGAGTCGAGGCGGCGCAGGGTAAGGACCTGGGCGCGGGACAGGAGTGCCGCGTTCAGCTCGAACGAGGGGTTCTCGGTGGTGGCGCCGACGAGGACGATGGCGCCCGCCTCCATCAGCGGCAGGAAGCCGTCCTGCTGGGCGCGGTTGAAGCGGTGGACCTCGTCGACGAAGAGAAGGGTGGTGCGGCCTTGGGAATGGCGCAGGCGGGCGGCCTCGAAGATTTTCTTGA
>JANOEW010000039.1:0-4106 GCA_031413475.1 Amaricoccus sp. | reverse complement strand
GTGTGGCCGACCAACAGAATCAGGACCGCCAGCAGGATGCCGAGGCCGGGGACGTTCGCGTGGATCTCGCCGGCGAGCTGATTGAACGTCGCGCCGAGCGACGCGCTGGCCAGCCCGAGCGCGAAGAGTCGCAGATAGCTCAGGATGTCGCCGAACAGCTTGGCGACGCCGGTGACGCCGAGAAAGCCGTCGCTGACCCGCAGCAGCCAGTCCGTCGGCTTGTCGATCGGCCGCGATGACGCGCTGCCCCAGAAAACCGCGGCGAGGCCGGCGGCGAGCAGGACGAACCCCGCCGCGCGGCCGGAGCCGCCGCCGAGCCAGACCAGCAGGCCCGCCGCCATCGCCGCGAGCCAACCGAGGGCGACGATGGCCCTGCCCGTGCCCCTGTTGAGCCAGGCGACGACGCCGAGCGCGATGCCGATATGGATCACGCCGATCGCGATCGAGACGACCATCATCGTGTCGAAGTCGTTGACGTCGATCACCCGCAGCGCGCCGAGCCGGCTGTCGGGCGGCGGAACCATCCCGAAATACGACCCGGCCATCACGCCGTAGACGAACGAGACCCCCGACAGCGCGGCGAGCAGCACGCGCATCCGCCGGCCGGCGGCGCTGGCGCCCATGCGGGTCCAGTAGATCGCGGTGGCAAGCCCGAACAGCGCGGCATAGCCCGCGTCGACGACGATCATCGCGAAGAAGACCGCGAAGGAGACGAACACGATCAGGCTCGGATCCCAACTGCGGTAGCCCGGCGTCGCGTAGAAATTCGTCAAATCTGCGCCGATGGCGAAGCGCTCCTCCCGCGGCCGCAACAACGTCGGCGGCGCGTCGCCGGGTCCGGGCTCGTCGATCATCACGGCGAGCCCGCGGTCCGCCGCGAAGCGTTCGACGTCGGCCTCGGCGTCGACGGGCGCCCAGCCCTGCAGCGCGAACACCTCGGCTTCGTCCCAGGTCTGCTGCGTCACCGTGCGCAGGTCGTCGCGGTCCTGCGCCGCGGCGAGGTCCGTCCCGAGCAGGAAGCGCCAGCGCGTCAGTTCGGCGCGTTCCGCCTCGGCGCGCTCGTGCTCGATCTCGAGGTCCTCTCGCCGCGCCCTGAGGTCGCTCAGGGGCGCGTCGCCGGTGGCGGTGCGTGCGACCGGAAGCAGGTCGACCGGCGGCGCGTCGGGCGCGATCACCACGACCTCGAGCGCGGCGCCGGCCCGCCCGACGATCTCGTATGGCTGCGTGAGCCCGGCCAGAGCCCTGCTGTCCTTCGTCGGCAGGAGGTAGAGCCACAGCCGCTGGCCGCCGATCTCCTCGGGGCGCGGCAGGGTGAAGTCTCCCCAGGGCTCCAGCCCCACGATCAGCGCATCGAGCTCGTCGCGCCGGTCGGCGAGGTCGCGCAGCTTCAGCCGATTGGCCACGATATTCGTGATCACCGCCTCGGCGTCGAAGCCGGCATCGGCGCGGTAGGGCCGCAGCTTCTCGGGCGCGTCGATCACATGGCGGAACGCGGTCTCGGCGCGGCGGCGCACCGCCGGGTCGTCGGGCGCCAGCGGATTGCGCGCGGCGAGCGGGATCACGTGCAGCACGCCGAGGGCCTGCATCCCGTCGAGCGCGGCCGCCTTGTCGCGGCGCATGCCGCAGATCGTCACGCGCCGCATCGGGACGATGGTCATGGTTCGACCGGGACCCGGGCCGCCGCCGCGGCGAGCGCCTGCGCCTCGCGCTTCTTCTTGGCGATCTTGGCGCCGACCACCGCCGAGCGTTCGGCGTCGCCGAGGTAGACGTTGATCTTGCGGATGTTCTCGCGGCTCTGCGGGATCAGCACCTTGTCGAACAGGTTCACCCGCTGGGTGATCCGGACCACCGCGGCTTCGAGCAGCGCCAGCCGCTGCACGGCGACCCGTTCCTCGACCCTGAGCCGGACCGCGGCGGCCAGCCGCTCGACTACCGCGTCGACCCAGTGGGGCCGGACCATCCAGCCGTAGGCCGCGCGGATCACCTCGACCTGCTCGACCTTGGGCAGCCGCACGCCGGCGACGTTCTGCGTGCCGAACCGCGCCACCCCCAGCCGCACCAGCCCGTCGAGGTCCACCCGCCGGTCGGCGAGCATCGGAATCGCCGCGCCGGCGTCGTCGACAACCGCGGCGATCTGCGCCTTGATCGTGGCGATTTCGCGCCGCGCGCGTTGCCGCTCGCCCATCAGCTGCTGGCGCTTGAGGTCGAGCGCGGGCAGATACCGCCCGTAGGAGGAGAGATTTTCCTTCTCCTTGGAGAGCTGCGACTTGCTGAGCGGCACCCGCGCCATGGCTCACGCCGCCTTGTCGCGAGGATAATACTTGTCGATCAGGTTCTGCCGCACCAGCAACTCCTCGGGCGAGAAGCATGCCGCCATGGTCTGCCAGCCGAGGTCGAGTGCGTCGTCGATTGGCAGCGTGACGCCCAGATCCATGAAGCGGCTTTCGAACAGCGCGCCGTATTTCAGCAGCCGCTCGTCGAACGCCGACAGCTCGAACGCCATCGCCGCCTTGCGCTGGGCGTCGCGGGCGTTGGAGTAGAGCCGGATCATCGTGTTCATCACCGCGGAATGATCTTCGCGCGTCTCCTTGCCGATCACGTGCTGCTTCAGCCGCGACAGCGAGCCGAACGGATCGATGCGGCCGTCGCGCAGGTAGAACTGACCCTCGGTGATGTAGCCGGTGTTGTCCGGCACCGGGTGCGTCACGTCGCCGCCGGGCATCGTCGTCACCGTCAGGATCGTCACCGAGCCCGCGCCGGGGAACACCGCCGCCTTCTCGTAGCGCCGCGCGAGCTGGGAGTAGAGGTCGCCGAGATAGCCGCGGGTCGAGGGCACCCGGTCGAGCGAGATGCCCACCTCCTTCAGCGCGTCGGCGAAGGCGGTCATGTCGGTCAGGAGCACGAGCACGCGCTTCTTCTCCTCGACGGCGAACTTCTCCGCGACCGCCAGCGCCATGTCGGGGATCAGCAGTCGCTCCAGCGCCGGGTCGGAGGCCTTGTTGACGAACATCACGGTTCGGGAAAAGACGCCCGCGTCCTCGAACGTGGCCCGGAACCGGTAGTAGCTGTCGAAGGTCAGTCCCAGGCCGCCGAACACGACGATATCCGCCTCGGCCTGCACGCCGATGCGCGCGAGCAACGCGTCGTGCGGTTCGCCGGCGGTGGAGAAGATCGGGATCTTCTGGCTCTCGACCAGGCAGTTGAACAGGTCGATCATCGGCACGTCGGTGCGGATCATCCGCGAGGCGAGCGCGCGCCGCGCCGGGTTGGGCGACGGCCCGCCGATCTCGACCTGCGGTTCGTGCTCCATCGACGGGCCGCCGTCGATCACCCGCCCGTCGCCGGCGAACACCCGGCCGAGGATGTTCGCCGAAATCGCCACCTTCGGCGGATGTCCGAGGAACCGCGCCTGGCTTCGGGTCGACAGGCCGGCGGTGCCGGAGAACACCTGCAGCGACGCCTCGCCCTCATCCAGCCGGACCACCTGCGCGAGGCGCGGCGCGGCGTTGCCTTCGTTCACCATCGCGAGGTCGCCGAACCGCGGCCCCTCCGGATCGTCCTTGGTCTGCGGCGGCATCGCGATGCGGATCACGTCGCCGACGATGGACAGGACCCGGTCGTAGCTTATCGCAATCGACGGCATCTGGATCCCCTTCGACTGCTTCCCATCGGTTTCTAGGGGGACGCGTCGGCTCTGGCAAGCGCCCGCGGGAAAAGATCGGAAGGACCGCGTGCTCAGCAGCGGTGGGAGTGGCGCTCGGAGGCGGCGGGCACGCGCCGAGTTTCGAAGAGGCTCCGGATTTCACTGGGGCCTTGGCTTCGATCCGCGCCGCCAGTTCGCCCCCGTGGCAGTTGCAGCGCACCCGCTCCCCGTCCCAAATGGACTGGATCGGAGAAAATCGGCCGCTGACGTGGCTGGAGTCGAAAATGCTCTGGGTGCTGGTCAGGTGCCGGGCGGCGGCCAGGTGTCGGCGACGCGGTAGCCGCGGGGCCAGGGGTCGGCGGGGTCGCGCAGGAGCTGGCGAGTGTCGGTGATCCAGGCGCGGCCGGAGATGGAGGGGATGATGCCGGCAGGGGTGACTTCCTCGATCCGGCCAATGAAGCGG
>JANOEW010000038.1:0-2941 GCA_031413475.1 Amaricoccus sp. | reverse complement strand
GATGCAACCGTACCGGCTTGAAATGGGAACGGCGCTTGGCACCGACAAGGGCGGCAATCTGTACCAGTTTTGGGGCTCGCAGATTTCAGCTTATCTGAACGAACGCACCGCGCTTGACACGTCGCCCATCGTCGTGAACTTGCCCGACGCCGGGCCCTCCGCCGCCATGCGGGATGCAGAAGGTCTTGTGCAGGTTGAGGTGGCTGACGTCGCCGCCGAACTCGCCCGGCGCGACGCCCCAGGACTACGCGGCGTACATCGCCCGCGAGCAGGCGCGTTGGAAGGAAGTGATCGAGAAGGCGAGGATCAAGGCGGACTGACCTGGATGCGCAGCGCCACCCGGTTGCCGTCCGCTCAGGAAGCGCCCCGCGCCGCGTTTCCATTTGAAAGGCCACGCCGAATCGGGGCATGTGCACGCAAGATCTCGCGCAGCCCGAGGCCGCCATGGACCCCCTGGACGTCGCCACCCAGAAGGCCCGCATCGCCCGGCAGTTCATCCAGGCGCTGCCGCATTGCCGTGCGCTCGGCATGCAGGTGATCGACGTCGGCGACGCTTGGGCGCTGATGGCGCTCGACTACGACCCGCGCTTCGTCGGCGACCCGAGCTCGGGCGTGCTGCACGGCGGCGTCGTCACCGCGCTGCTCGACACCTGCTGCGGCGCCTCGGTGATGCTGCACCCGAGCCACGTCGGAGCGACCGCGACCATCGACCTGCGTATCGACTACCTGCGTGCCGCCGAGCCAGGCAAGCGGCTGTTCAGCCGCGCCGACTGCTTTCGGGTCACCCGCACCGTCGCCTTCGTGCGCGCCTACGCCTGGACCCGTTCGATCGATGAGGCGGTGGCCGCAGCCGCCGGCGCCTTCTCCGTGGAACGGGCGGCGTGACCGGCCGCAAGCGCCCCGAGCCGGTCCAGGTCGTCAAGCACCGCCGCGACGCCGCGCTGGCGCGCATGGTCGAGGCCGTGCCCTATGCGCGCTTCCTCGGTGTCGGCTTCGAACGTCGCGGCGACGAACTGACCGCCCAGCTCGCCTACGACGAGGCGTTGATCGGCAATCCCATACTGCCCGCGCTGCATGGCGGGGCCATCGGCGCCTTCCTCGAGATCACCGCGATCATGGAGCTCGCCTGGGCGCAGGTCTGGGAGCGCATGGAGGGCGGCGACGCCGCCGCAGAGGCGGTCAAGGCGGGCGCCTTCCCGCCGCTGCCCAAGACCATCGACTTCACCATCGACTACCTGCGCACCGGCCTGCCGCGCGACGCCTACGCCCGGGCCCGCGTCAACCGCATGGGCCGGCGCTACGCCAGCGTGCACGTCGAAGCCTGGCAGGACAATCGCGCCCGGCTGTTCGCGCAGGCCACCGGCCATTTCCTGATGCCCCAGAACGACGGCTGAATGCAGGCCGGCCCGATCACCCACCGCCGGGTGCTCGCGATCGCGCTGCCGATCGTGCTGTCGAACGCCACGATCCCGATCCTCGGCGCGATCGACACCGCCGTGGTCGGCCAGCTCGGCCTCGTCGCGCCGATCGGCGCCGTCGGCCTCGGCGCGGTGATCCTGACCACGATCTACTGGACCTTCGGCTTCCTGCGGATGGGCACCACCGGGCTCGTCGCCCAGGCCCGCGGCGCCGGCGACGCCGCCGAGACCGGCGCGCTGTTGATGCGCGGGGTGATGATCGCCGCCGCCGCCGGCCTCTTCTTCGTCGTCGCCCAGGCCGGGGTCTTCGCCGCTGCCTTCCGCCTCGCGCCCGCCTCGGCCGAGGTGGAGGCGCTCGCCCGCGAGTATCTCGCGATCCGTATCTGGGGGGCGCCGGCGACGATCGCCATCTACGCGCTGACCGGCTGGCTGATCGCGATGGAGCGCACCCGCGGCGTGCTGGCGCTGCAGCTCCTGATGAACGGCGTCAACGTCGTGCTGGACCTGTGGTTCGTGCTCGGCCTCGGCTGGGGCGTGCCGGGCGTCGCCGTCGCCACGCTGATCGCCGAGTATTCCGGCCTCGCCCTCGGCCTCTGGCTCTGCCGCCCCGCCTTCGCCGGAAACCAGTGGCGCGACTGGCCGCGTGTGTTCGACCGCGCCAAGCTCGCCCGCATGGCCGCGGTCAACCGCGACATCCTGATCCGCTCGGTGGTGCTGCAGGCGAGCTTCACCTCGTTCATGTTCCTCGGCGCCGGTCTCGGCGACGCCACTCTCGCCGCGAACCAAGTGCTGCTGCAGTTCCTGTCGATCACCGCCTACGCGCTCGACGGCTTCGCTTTCGCCGCCGAGGCCGTGGTCGGCCAGTCGCTCGGCGCCCGCCGCCGCGCCGACCTGCGCCGCGGCGCCGTCCTCACCAGTCAATGGGCCTTCGGCAGCGCTGCGCTCCTGACGCTGGCGCTGCTCGGTTTCGGCCCGGCGCTGATCAACCTCATGGCTACGGCCCCCGAGGTGCGCGCCGAGGCCCGCGCCTATCTGCCCTGGATGGCGGCGGCGCCGCTGATCGGTGTCGGCGCCTGGATGCTCGACGGCGTCTTCATCGGCGCCACGCGCACCAAGGAGTTGCGCAACGCCATGCTGGTCTCGGTCGCGGTCTACGCCGCCGCCCTCGCGATCCTGCTGCCGGCGTTCGGCAACCACGGTCTCTGGGCGGCGCTGATGATCCTCAATCTCGCGCGCGCCACGACGCTGGCGCTGCGCTACCCCGCGCTCGAGGCCGCCGCCGCCGCCGCGGCCAGCACGCCATAGCGGAAACCTCGCGACCGACCGCCCGTTTGCCTGCCCGAGGTCGTCGAGATCGGTCCGCTTCCATGCCGCCCCGTTCCGGGCTCGCGCATCTTTCGAGCGCGCAGGCAGGCACGCCGCCCGTGCCTGTGGATAACTGCGGCGTTAACTTGTTTTCTAAGCAATACCAACGGCATAATACCAACGGCCTCAAGCATTGACCTGTGCCCATTGCCTTGAGT
>JANOEW010000037.1:0-6271 GCA_031413475.1 Amaricoccus sp. | reverse complement strand
GCGCCTGCCAGCGCCAGACGCAGGGCTTGGACTTGCCCGTCCGGCGCATGATCTCGGCGGTCCCGAGGCCGTCCGCGGTCGCCAGAATGATCCCGGCCCGCCACACGTGCTTCTGCGGGCTGTTCCGATCCGCGACGACCGAGTCCAGTCGGGCACGGTCCGCGGTGCTTACCTCGATGGTGATGTCTTTGCGCATCCACCGAGACTCGCACAGAGCGCCCGCCGTGGGAATCCTTCGTCAGGTTCTATCCACTAGACCCATAAGCGGTCATTTGGGACCAATCCAATTGCTAACGAAAGCACGCCAGAAAAAGTTTCGGATTGAACCCTCGCGCACCCCGGGCTCTCAGTAAAGCCCGTTGATCTCGACCGGCAGGCGGCGTACGGGTCTCGTCTCGCGCAGGAGGCTCGTCGGCGTGCCGGCTCGGGTTTCGATGCTGCGCAGGCGCTGGAACCGGTTGGCCGAGACCGTGCTCACGTCGGCGCGGTTGCGCAGGATCGTCGGCCGCAGGAAGACGAACAGCACGCGCTTGTTGCTGTTCTCGGAGTCTGAGCTGAACAGCCGGCCGAGGATCGGGATGTCCCCCAGGCCCGGAATCTCGCTGCGCGCCGAGAGCCGGTCGTCGCTGATCAGGCCGCCGAGCACGATGGTGCCGCCGTTGTCTGCGAGCACCGAGGTCTGGATCAGCCGGCGGTTGGTGATGATGTCGGCCGCGTCCGGAACGACGGCGTTGCTGATGGAGGAGACCTCCTGGATGACGTTGAGTTGCACCACGTCGCCCAGGTTGATCCGCGGCGTCACGCTGAGCGTGATGCCGATGTCCTGCCGCTCGATGGTTGTGAACGGATCGCTGCCGGTGCCGTCGGTGGCGTAGGTGCCGGTGCGGAACGGCACGTTCTGGCCGACGAGGATCGAGGCGGGCTGGTTGTCGAGCGTGGTGATGCTCGGCGTGGACAGCAGGTTCGCCTTGGTCGACTGCCCGAGCGCCTGGATCAGGATGCCGTACTTGTTCTCCTCCGACAGCCCGACCGACAGGCCAGCCGACACGGCGGGCGACACCGGCAGCCCGAGGATCGACAAGATCCGGGCCAGCGACGGGCCGCTGTTGGGGAACGATGTCGCGGCGAACCCCCCCTCCGGCGCCGCGTTGCCGAAGCCGAGCTGAACGCCGAGCTGCTCGGCGATGTCGCCGGAGATCTCGACGATCGCGGCTTCGATCAGCACCTGGGGCCGGCGTTGGTCGAGCTGCGCCACTAGCTGCCCGAGGTCGTCCTGCACTTCGGCCCGCGCCCGGATGACGACGGCGTTGATGTCGGGGGCGGCCTGGATGGTGATGTCCTCCGCCGCAAGCGAGGCGACCGGCGGCGGCCCGAAGCTAAGCTCGCTGACGGTCTCGCCCTCGGCGACGGGGTCCGCCGCGCCGAAGCCGTTCGCTATGTTCACGTCCGTGGGCAGGTAGGGCTGCGGGCCGACCGACTCGACCACGGCGCTGGTCACGCCGACCTGACCGCCGATCACCCCGCGCAGCACCTCGACCAACGTCGCTGCGTCCGCGAAGCTCAGCCGGTAGACGCGGGTGATCGGCACCAGCGAGGGCAGCTGGCGTCCGGGCTGATCGAGGTCGGCCACGATCCGGCGGACGTTGTCGACCATCTCGGCGCTGCCGCGCACCAGCAGGAAATTGCCGCGCGCGTCGATCGCCACGCGCGGCGCAAGCCCGCTGGCCTCGGCGCCCAGCACGCTGCGCAGGACGTCGGCGATTTCCGTGGCGTCGGCGTTGGTGACCGGAATCGTCGAAACCTGGCTGCCGTCGCCCTCGTCGAGGGTGCGGGCGATTTCCTCGAGCCGGTCGACGTTCTCGGAATTGTCGGTGATCACCAGCGTGTTGGTCTCCGGCAGCGCCTCGATGTAGCCGAACGCCGCGACGAGCGGGCGGAGCGCCGCGACGGCGGTCGCCACCGGGAAGTTCTCCAGCTGCACCAGCCGCGTCACCACATCAAGCCGCCCGGCGTCCGGGTCGTCGGCCAGTTCGCCGCCGGACTCGCGCACGCTCTCCTGCGGGATCACCCGCCAGATGCTGCCCGACCGCAGCGCCGCAAAGCCCTGGACGCGCAGAACCGACTGGAACAGGTCCCAGACGCCCGCCTCGTCCAGCGGCTCCCGCGATATCACCGTGACCTCGCCCGACACCGCCGGATCGAGGATCAGCGTCCGGCCGGTAATCTCGGAGACCTGTTCGGACAGGGCGCGGATGTCGGCGTCCCGGAGGTTGATCACGAAGTTCGCAGGATCCGACGCGACGTCCTGCGCCGAGGCAGGCGCCGGGGCCACGCCGGCGACGATCGCCAGTGCAAGGAGAAATTCGCGCGTCACCAAACCCGAAACAATCATCTGAGCGGAAACGACAGCACGAAGCGCTGCCCGTCCCGAGCGACCTCGATCCTCGCACGTCCCGACGCCGTTACATCATCGAAGTATTGGCGGTCCGCTTCGATATCTCCGACCTGTTGCCCATTTACCTTGGATACGACATCGCCCGGAAGCAGGCCGGCGACCAGCAGCGCCTCCGATGCGTCCGCGTCCACGCGGTAGCCATCGTCCGATGCAACGAGGCCGAGGTCGTCGAGCACCGCCTGCGGGTCGTCGCGGATCGCGCTGCGGTACCGCTCGATCGCCGCGACGATGTCGCCGCCCGCATCGTCCAGCTCGTCCGGCTCGGCCGGCTCGTCGGACGGCGCGGGTTCGGAGTCCGCATCGTCGCCGGACGCTTCGCCGTCGCCGGTGGTCAGGGCGCGCAGCGCGTCGACGCCGCTGTCGGTCGCTGCGTCGCCGGTGGTTTCTACGGCTTCGGGCTTTGGGAACGACAAGGTTTCGGAGCGCTCGCCGACCTGCAGCACGACATGATCGCCAAACACCGCGTCAAGCGATGCGGACGTGGTGATATCCTCGCCGACGCGGTAGACGCGAGCGCGATCGGCAGGCCCTGAGACGATTGCGCTCGACTCCTCGGGTCGGGCGGCGATGACCACGCCGTGCAGGATCAGGCCCAGCGACGTCTCTTGCGCCTCCGACCCGGCCGTCGTCGCGTGGATCAGTCGGCCAAAAGGCGACAGCTCGAGGATCGGATCGATCGAAACCGCCGCGGCCGGTTCGCCCGGTTGCCCCAGGGGGGCAGGTTGCGGAAGGCCGCTTTCTCCGGCGAGGCGGCGCGGCAGCGGGATCGAAGCGATCCCGATCGACACCCCGGCCAGGATGATCGCCAGCCAGATCAGGCTTCCCGCGCCGGGCCGCTTCATTCCGCCACCCGCGTCGCCAAAAACCCGTAGAAGCCGCCGAACGTTTCGTCCCGCGCCAGGTCGGTCACCGTGAGGTCAATCCGCTCCAGGTCCGGATCGGTGGTCGGGCTGCGCCGCTCCGCGATGCGAAATTGCTGGCCCAGCAGCACCGTGGGCGCGTCGCTCTCCGCCAGGCCGAGCTCGAGCTCGGCGAGCCGGTTCTCCGCGGCGAATTGCGCAAGGGCGCGCGCCTCCAACCCGGCGATGCGCGCGACATGCGCTTCGGTGGCCGCCAGGAGCGATATCGACGACAGCGCGAGGACCACCAGGGCGACCAGCGCCTCGATCAGGCTGAACCCGGCGTCCGACCGGTCAGCCATCCTGACCCCGCAGCGGTGACGCGGCGGCGGCGAACCCGTCGTAGGCGACCGCCCAGGGCATCGCGCTCCCGGTTATGACGAATTCGATCGCGGGGCGCTGCAGGTCGGGCGCGATCAGCACCGGCGGCGTTCCGGTCCCATCGCCGCGCTGCAGTCGGAGCGCGGCGGGAAGCGAATGGCGCGGGCCGAGCAGCCGCTGGTCGCTTCGCCGCCAGGCGCCCGCCGCTGCGTCCCACCGATCGAACCGGTAGCCGCCCGCGTCCCAGATCGGCGCGAGGACCGCGCTCGACACCAGCGCCTCGTCGCTGGCGAGTTGCAGCCGGTCCGCGAGGCGCACCGCCTCCGCCTCCGCGCGGACGCCGCGGTCGAGCCCGCCGAGGCCGAGCACGGTAACGCCGGCCATCACGCCGACGAGCGCAAGCACCACGAGGACCTCGATCAGCGTCAGCCCGGCTTCCGGGTCGCGCGGCCGTGTCACGAGTCTTCGCCGTACGCGATGTCTGCATCCACCCCCTCGCCGCCGGGCTGGCCGTCCGCCCCGAGCGACCGCAATTCGAAGGCCGACGCCTCGCCCGGGGAGCGGTACACATAAGGGTTGCCCCAAGGGTCGAGCGGAAGCTGTCCGAGGTATCCGCCCGGAGCCCAGTTAATCGGGGCGGGCGGCGAGACGGGGCGGGCGACCAGCGCTTCGAGCCCCCGGGTCGTCGGGGGGTAGGTCCGGTTGTCTAGGCGGTACATCTCGAGGCTCGAGGCGATCGTGCGCACGTCGGTGCGCGCGACGGTCACCCGCGCCTCGTCGGGCCGGCCGATGACGTTGGGCACGATCAGCGCAGCGACGATCGCGATGATGACGAGCACCACCATCATCTCGATCAGGGTGACGCCGCTTTCGCGGTCGCGGCGGACCGCCGAGCCAGCTGGTCTGTCGATTCTGCGCGCCATGTTTACGAGGACTGCCCGATTTTTTTTGCTATAGTAGATGAGGTTGGTACGTTTTGAAACTCGAAATGGTTTCACCTCGTAGGGCTATGATGTGAACCTGTTCCGAAAGCAAAGCGCCTGCCGCAGGACGGTCGGGTTTCGCTGCGGGTCGGGGGCCATGAGGTCGATGTGCGAATCTCGACGATCCCGTCGCAGTACGGCGAGCGCGTGGTGATGCGCCTGCTCGACCGCGACGCCACCCGGCTGGGCCTCGACCGGCTCGGCCTGAGCCCGCGCGACCGCGACGCCTTCGAGCGCCTGTTGGCGCGGCCCGACGGCATCCTGCTGGTGACTGGGCCGACGGGGTCCGGAAAGACCACCTCGCTTTACGCCGCGATCGGCTCGATCAACGACCGCAGCCGCAACATTATGACGGTCGAGGACCCGATCGAGTATTCGGTCGACGGCGTTGGGCAGACCCAGGTCAATCCGCGGACCGACCTCACCTTCGCCCGTGGCCTGCGCGCCATCCTGCGCCAAGACCCGGACGTGATCATGGTCGGCGAAATCCGCGACCGCGAAACCGCGCAGATCGCGGTGGAATCGGCGATGACCGGGCATTTCGTGCTGTCGACGCTGCACACCAACAGCGCCGTCGGCACTGTGGCGCGGCTAATCGACATGGGGGTGGAGCGGTTCCTGCTGGCGCCGATGCTGGCCGGGGTCGTCGCGCAGCGGCTGGTCCGGCGGCTCTGTCCCGATTGTGCGCAGGTCGACGCCGCGACGGCGGCTGATCGCGATCGACTGGACGGCGCGATCGCCCTCGGCGCGCCGCTGCGCCGCGCCGTGGGCTGCCCGGCCTGCCTCGGTCTGGGCTATCGTGGCCGGACGGGCATCTACGAGGTCGTCACGGTCGATCGCGCGATGGAGGCAATGATCCACGGCGGCGCCGCGGAAGCCACTCTGGTCACGCACGCGCGCAGTCTGGGACCGAGCCTGATCGACGACGGGGTGCGCAAGATCGCCGAGGGCGTCACCACGATAGAGGAAGTCGCCCGCGTGGCGCAGGAGCACTGACGCATGGCCGCGTTCACCTATCGCGCCGTCGACCGAGCCGGGCGGGCGCAGGCCGGCCTGCTGGAAGCGGTCAGCGCGGCCGCCGCACGGCAGGACCTGCGCGCGCGCGGACTGTTGCCGGTGGAGGTGGCCGAGAGCGGTCGCCAGAGCGGCGGCGCGAACGCGGGCCAGGCGCCGCTCCTCGCCCGATTCCGCCGCGGCCTGGGGGCGCGCAACCTGACGTTGATCACCCGACAACTCGCGACGCTGATCGGCAGCGGGGTGCGGATCGAGGACGCGCTGCGAACCGTCGCGCAGCAGAGCGTCCCGCGGGTGGCGTCGGTGCTGCTGAACGTCCGCGCCTCGGTCCTCGACGGCCGCAGCCTGGGCCAGGCGCTGGCCGACTATCCGACGGAATTCTCCGAGTACTATCGCGCCTCGATCGTGGCCGGCGAGCAGTCGGGCCAACTCGATCAAGTGATGCGGCACCTCGCCGCCTTCGTCGAGAACCGTGCGCGCAACGCCCAGTCGGTGCGGCTCGCGTTGCTCTATCCGGCGCTGCTGGCGACGGTGTCGCTCGGGATCATCGTGATGCTAATGACCTACGTCATGCCCGACATCATCCGGGTGTTCACCTC
>JANOEW010000036.1:0-14030 GCA_031413475.1 Amaricoccus sp. | reverse complement strand
GGGCGATGCCGCAGGTTGGCAAAGGATTGGGAGCGATCGCTGGAAAGCTCAACGGCCTGGACCCTGATCGCAAGCGTCAGGCTCATGACACGGCGTCTCGCAAGATACTGCGATTTCGCATGAACTTTTGAATCGGGCTCTGACGCCTCAACGTCGCCGCGCGCGATTGGTTCACGGCGCGGGACCCCGAAAAGCCGGTCGCGGGCCGGTGGCGCCCGCCGCCGCGATCGGGCATGCTCGGCTCGGGAACCGCGCTCGGAGGCAGACCCGGTGGCAGTCGATCCGCGAAGCGCCTATGTCTATCGGCTCGAGCCGGGCGAGGCCGGCGCCGCGCTGGCGTTCGTCTTCCACGGCACCGGCGGGACCGAGGGCCAGTTGCTGCCACTCGCCCGCGACCTGATGCCGGGCGCGACTCTGATCGCCCCGCGGGGCGACGTCGACGAAGCCGGCGCGCTGCGCTTCTTCCGGCGCAAGGCCGAAGGGCTCTACGACATGGCGGACCTCGCGCGGGCCACCGACAAGATGGCCGGCTTCGTCGCGGCGCAGGTGGCGGACCACGCGCCGTCGCGGGTGGTCGGGATCGGCTACTCCAACGGCGCGAACATCCTGGCCAGCCTGGTCTTCGCCCGGCGCGACATGTTCGACGCCGCGGTGCTGATGCACCCGCTGATCAGCTGGGAGCCGGCGCCCGGCCCGGTGCGGACGCGGCTGCTGATCACCGCCGGCGAGCGCGACCCGATCTGCCCGCCGGCGCTGACCCGGCAGCTCGCCGAATGGTTCGCGGCGCAGGGCGCGGCGGTGGACACGCACTGGCAGCCCGGCGGCCACAGCGTCGAGGCCTCGGAAGTCGCCGCGGCCACGCGCTTCCTTTCGGAGCCCCGGGTGGCAGCGGGCGGCGAAGCGCGCTAAGTCTCAGCTTGAGGAGACCCCATGCCCAGCGAGACGCGCGGCGGCCCGACGCCCGAATTCCCCGGCCTGACGCGACTGCTCGCCGGCATGATCGACGCGTTCGCCCGCGCGGAGGGACCGCCGCCCGACCGGCTCGGGCCGTTCCTCGGCTGGGCGTTGCACGGGTCGTTCCCGGCGATCTGGCTGACGCTGGCGGTCTCGATTGCGGTGGGGCTGAGCGAGGTCGGCTCGGCCTTCGTGGTCGGCTGGCTGATCGACCTCGCCGAGGCGCGCGGGCCGGCCGAACTGTTCGCCACCACCTGGACGCTCTTGGTCGCCGCCACCCTGTTCTTCCTGGTGCTGCGCCCCGGCCTCATGGGCCTCGGCGCGGCGCTGACCGCGGTCACACTGGGGCCGAACCTCTACCCCCTCGTGCTGTCGCGGCTGAACCGGCACACGCTCGGGCAGTCGTTGTCGTTCTTCGACGACGATTTCGCCGGGCGGATCGCGCAGAAACAGCAGCAGACCGCGCGCGCAATCACCGACGTGGTGACCGAGGCGGTCAACACGCTCGGCTTCGCGCTTTCGGCGATCCTCGGCGCGGTGGCGCTGGTCGCCACGGTGAACCTGTGGCTCGCACTGGCGATGCTGGTCTGGCTCGGTTGCTACGCGGTGCTGATCCGCCGCTTCCTGCCGCAGATCCGGCTGCGCTCGACCGACCGCGCCGCCGCCCGCGCGGTGGTCACCGGGCAGGTGGTCGACACCATCACCAACATCGCCACGGTCAAGCTGTTCTCCCACGGCCTGCACGAGGACCAGGCGGCGCTGCGCGCGCTGGAGGGCTACCGCGGCGCCACGATCCGCTTCGGCGCGGTGACCGCGAGCTTCCGCTTCTGGCTGATGGCGCTGGCCGGCGCGCTGCCGGTGATGCTGATCGGCGGCGCGCTGCTGCTCTGGACGCGGGGGCAGGCCAGCTCCGGCGACATCGCCACGGCGGGGCTGATCGCCACCCGCATCGCGCAGATGTCGGGCTGGGTGTCGATGACCGCCATGGGCATCTTCTCCAACATCGGCGAGATCGAGGACGGCATCCGCACCCTTACGCCGCCGCACGCAATCACCGACGCGCCGGAAGCGAGCGTCCCGGCGGCGGCGCGCGGCGCGGTCGCGTTCGAGCGGGTGCGCTTCGGCTATGGCCGCAAGGCGGCGGCGCTGGAGGAGTTCGACCTGCGGGTGAAGCCCGGCGAAAAGGTGGCGCTGGTCGGGCGTTCGGGGGCCGGCAAGACCACGGCGGTGTCGCTGCTCTTGCGGCTCTACGAGGTCGAGGGCGGGCGGATCACGCTCGACGGCGTCGACATTCGCGACATGACCCAGGACGCGCTGCGCGCCCAGATCGGCATGGTCCGCCAGGAAACCGCGATGTTCAACCGCTCGGCGCTGGCGAACATCCGCTACGGCAGCCCCGATGCGACCGACGAGGAGGTGTTCGCCGCCGCGCGGCGCGCAGAGGCGCACGACTTCATTTTGCAACTGCGCGACTTCAAGGGCCGCGAGGGCTACAAGGCCCACCTCGGCGAGCGCGGAGTCAAGCTGTCGGGCGGCCAGCGCCAGCGCATCGCGCTGGCGCGGGTGATCCTGAAGAACGCGCCGGTGCTGGTGCTCGACGAGGCGACGAGCGCGCTCGACAGCGAGGTCGAGGCGGCGATCCAGGACACGCTCGACACGGTGATGGAGGGCAAGACCGTGATCGCCATCGCGCACCGCCTCTCGACCATCGCGCGCATGGACCGCATCGTCGTGCTCGACGACGGCCGCATCGTCGAGGAAGGAACCCACGCGGCGCTGCTCGCCCGCGGCGGGCTCTATGCGCGGTTCTGGAACCGCCAGTCGGGCGGGTTCATCAACCTCGCGGCCGAGTGATGCGCGGATTTCCGTTTTCAGTTGATCACTTCATGCGGGCAGGCGCCCCGGACCGATGGGGCGAGGCTCCGGCAGAGCCGCCCAGTCACCGCTCCAGCGCCGCCACCTCGTCGCGGCCGTGCCGGAGAGCGGAATAGGCCCGCCAGTCGCGCGCCATGCGCGGCCCCGCGGCGGGATCGGGGCGGCGCGCGTGGCGGCCCTGATCCATGGCGCGGCCGGCCGCCCCGAGATCCGGGTGCAGCCCGGCGGTGACCGCGGCGACCATCGCGGTCCCGAGCAGCACCGCGTCGGCCGCGCGCGGCTCCAGCACCGGCAGAGCTGCATCAGCAGCGGACTGCACGCATGTCCGCCCGCCGCGTGCAGCGCGTGCAGCGCGAGCGGCGGCGGCTGGCCCAGGCCCATCGTCGCCAGCGCGCATGTCGTCGATCATTTCGTCGGGCTCGAGCGCCGCGACGGCGGCGCGATGCTGGGCGCCTCGGGCATGGCTTCCCCCGATGAAGGCCCCCACGGCCATGCCGGCGGCCTTGGCCGCCCGGATGCCGGCCGGGCCGTCCTCAACGACCAGGCAGTCATCCGGAGCATAGCCCATGCATCCGGCGGCATAGAAGAACAGGTCCGGCGCCGGCTTGCCGCGGGCCACCTGCGTTGCCGAGAACACCCTGCCCTCGAACGCCGTCCACAAGCCGGCGACGCGCAGCGACAGCTCGATGCGCTCGGGCAGAGACGACGAGGCGGCGCAGAACGGCAGACGCAGCGCAGCCAGGATGGCGGCGACTCCGGAAATCGCCGTGATCTCGGCGCGAAAGGCGGCGTAGAGCCGGCGGCGCATCGCGGCCAGAGCGTCGTCCGACAGGGCGAAGCCGAAGTCTTCGGCGAGGATCGCGCGGGTGCTGGCGAGGCTACGGCCGAGAAAGCAGTCCAGCGCGGCGTCGGTGTCGAGATCGAGCCCGCTTGCCGACAGCGTCTCCAGCAGCACGCGCAACGCGATCGGCTCGCTGTCGACGAGCACGCCGTCGCAGTCGAAGATCACCAGCGCGGGTCGTCCGGTCACGTCGCCCCGATAAAGCGCGCCAGCGTCGCGGCGGTTCCCTCCGCCCAGAGCGCGCCGAGCGCGCGCCCGAACGCATCGCGGAACGCCGGGGCTTCGGCGGTGCGTCCGTAGATGTCGCGCATGCCGAGCCAGACCATCGGATCGGCCTTCGCCGCCCGGGCCGCCGCCTGAAGCCGATCCCAGTTCGGGTCGTTCGGCTCGACGAGCACGCCGCTGTCGGTGACCCCCGCGCAGTAGCGGCACCACAGCGCGCTGGCGAGCGCCATGCCTTCGACCGGCAGGCTGCGGTCGAGCCGGTCGGCGATCGACGGGATGATGAACTTCGGCTGCCGGTTGGAGCCGTCAAAGCACAGCCGGCGGACGGTATCGCCGATCTTCGGGTTGAGACAGCGCCGCTCGACGAGTTGGAAATACGCCTCCAGATCGACGCCCGGAACCGGCGGCAGGATCGGGATGATCTCCTCGCGTTCGATCCGCCCGAGGAAACCGCGGACCAGCGGGTGCTCCATGCCTTCGTGCACGAAATGGATGTCCATCAGCGCCGAGGGATAGGCGATGATCGCGTGGCCGCCGTTGAGAATGCGAATCTTCATGTGCTCGAACGGCGTGACGTCGGCGACGAACTGGACGCCGACCTCCTCGAGCGCGGGCCGCCCGGCGGGAAAGCGGTCCTCGACCACCCACTGGATGAAGTCCTCGCAGAACACCGGCCAGGCGTCGTCGACCCCGAACTCGTCGCGGGCGATCGCCCGCTCGCGCGCGCCGGTGGCAGGCGCGATGCGGTCGACCATGCCGTTTGGGAAGGCGACCTCGTCGCGCACCCACGCCGCCAGCGCGGGATCCTGCGCCGCGGCGAGGCCAGCGACGGTATCGCGCACCACCGCGCCGTTGTGCGGAATGTTGTCGCAGCTGAGTACGGTGAAGGGCGCTGCGCCGGCGGCGCGTCGGGCGCGCAGCGCGGCGAGGATCATGCCGAAGGCGGTCCTGGGCGCGTCGGGCGCAACGGCGTCGGCCTTGATCGCCGCGATCTCGGGGTCGAAGGCGCCGGTCGCGGGATCAATGAAATACCCACCTTCGGTGACGGTCAGAGAGACGATCCGGATCGCGGGATCGACTAGGCGCGCGACGATGGCCTGCCCATCCATCGGAGGCAGGAAGTCGGACATCACCCCGGTGACGAAAGCGGCAGATCGGTCCGCCGACTGCTCCACCACGGTCGAGAGCCAGTCCTGCCCGGCCAGCGCGTCGCGCATCCTGACGTCGTGCGGCGTGACCCCGGCGCCGACGATGCCCCAGTCGCGGTCGCGCCCGGCACCGAACAGCCGGTCGAGATAGACCTGCATATGGGCGCGGTGGAAGTTGCCGATCCCGAAATGCACGATGCCCGCGGTCAGATCGGCGCGGGCGTAGGCGGGGCGCCCGACCCGCTCGGGCAGGTGCGGCAGCGTCTTCAGCGACAGACGCTCGGCCATGGCGGTCTCCTTCAGCTCATCCACTGGCCGCCGTCTACGTTGTAGCACTGGGCGACCACGTAGTCGGCTTCAGCCGAGGCCAGGAAGACCGCCATCCCTGTCAGGTCCTCGGCGACGCCCATACGGCCGTAGGGCACGGCGGCGGCGACCCGCCGCTTCTTCGCAAGCGTCGAGCGGATCAGCGCGAGCCCGTGCATCATCGCCCGCTCCTCGGCCGACGCCAGGAACACCGGCAGCGGCATCGGGAAATGCCGCGCCCCGACCGCCTCAGTCATCGAAAACACCACGTTGTAATAGGCCGCCGAGCCGTCCGGCCCGATGTTGCCGGTCAGCGACACCACCCGGTGCTGCGGGCAGGCGATCGGCGGCAGATGGTCGACCGCGGCCTTCAGCGTGCGCCCGGCGCCCACCGCCATGACGATCGGCTCGGCGCGCCGCAGCCAGCGCAGCATCTCCGCCGCCCCCGCCTCGCCGAGCCCGGTCGCGCCGCCCTCGGCTCCCGGGTCCGAGGGCACCACCTCGGCCTGGCGCAGGTCGAAGCGGGTGGTCGGCGCCGCGCCGAGTTCGAGGCAACGGGCGATCGGATGGTCCAACCAGACCCGGACCAGCCGCGCCCCGACCGCGAGCGACACCAGCCGCTGCGCCGCCTGCCGCGAGATGCCCATCGCCGTGGCGATCTCGTCCTGGGTGCGTCCGGCGATGTAGTGGAGCCAGCCGCCGCGCCGCGTCGTCGAGCCGGTCCGAACCCGCGCGCGACCGCGCCATGGCGGTCTCTCCAACCGATCATCCACCCACAGAATGAGGTTCTGCCCGCAAAACGCAAGCGCTGCGATCGACGCGCCGCTCCCGCTTCATGCGTCCTCGAGCCGCCGAGCCGCCGCGCTGCCCGCCTCAGGCTTTGATCTTGGCCATGCCCGGATCATAGAGCGGCGCCAGGAACACCTCGGCCGGGGTCCGCTCCGTCGCGACCTCCAACTCGTAGCGCCCGGCCAGCACGTGTGCTGCGTCCACCCCGGCCTCCGCGTCGCGGACGTAGCCGTAGCCGAGGCTGCATCCCAGCGTGTGGCCCCAGCCGCCGCTAGCCAGCCAGCCGACCCGCACGCCGTCGCGGTAGATCGTCTCGCGCCCGAGCAGGACCACCGCGGGGTCGGCGACCGCGAAGCCCGCGAGCAGCCGCGGCAGGGGGCGCAAGCGCGCGGCCTCCAGCGCCGCGCGGCCGAGGAACGGTTGGTCGCCGCGCAGCTTGACCGCGAAGCCGAGGCCCGCCATCGGCGGCGAATGGTCGGGGCCGATCTCCGCGCCCCAGGCGCGATAGCCCTTCTCCAGCCGCAGCGATTCGATCGCCCGGTAGCCCGCGTCGCGCAGCCCGTGCCGGGCGCCCGCCGCCATCAGCCCGTCGTAGAGGGTCGCGGCGAACTCGACCGGCACGTGCAGCTCCCAGCCCAGTTCGCCGACATAGGTGATCCGCAGCGCGACGACCGGCGCCCCCGCGACCGACAGCCGGCGGACCGTCCCGAACGGAAACGCCGCGTTCGACACGTCCTCTTCGGCGAGCGCCGCGAGAATGTCGCGCGCCCGCGGCCCCATCAGCGCCAGGACCGCGTGCTGTGAGGTGACGTCGATCAGCCGGGCTTCCAGCCCCGGCGGGATGTTGCGCCGGATCCAGTGAAAGTCGTGGGTCGCGAACCCGGTCCCGGTGACGATGTAGTAGGCGTCCGCCTCCAGCCGCGCCACGGTCAGGTCGCACTCGATCCCGCCCCGCACGTTCAGCATCTGGGTATAGACGAGGCTGCCCGGCGGCCGTGTCACGTCGTTGGCCGCGATCCAGGACAGCGCCGCTTCCGCGTCCCGCCCGGTCAGCACGAACTTCGCGAACGAGGTCTGGTCGAAGACCACCGCCGCCTCGCGGCAGGCGCGGTGCTCGCGCCCGACTGCCTCGAACCAGTTCGGCCGCCCGAAGGTGTGGACGTCCTCCGCCGCTTCGCCCGGTCCCGCGAACCAGTTCGGCCGCTCCCAGCCGAGCTTCTCGCCGAACACCGCCCCCTTGGCGCGCAGCCGGTCATAGAGCGGCGAGCGCCGCAGCGGCCGGCCCGAGGCATGTTCCTCGTGCGGCCAGGCCATCGCGTAGTGCTTGGCGTAGGCCTCCATCGTGCGCGTCCGCACCCAGGGCGTCGCGCGGTGATTGCGCCCGAAGCGGCGGATGTCCACCGCCCACAGATCGTACGGCGGCGCCCCGGTCGCCACCCATTCCGCCAGCGCCATGCCGGCGCCGCCGCCGCCGGCGATCCCGAAGGCGTTGAACCCGGCCCCAACGAAAAAGCCCTCGACCTCCGGCGCCTCGCCGAGAATGAAGTTGCCGTCCGGGGTAAAGCTCTCCGGGCCGTTGACGAACGTCTTGACGCCCGCCGTCTCAAGCGCCGGAACGCGGCCCAGCGCAAGCCGCATGATCGGCTCGAAATGATCCCAGTCGCCGTCGAGCAGCGCGAAGTGAAAGCCCTCCGGCACGCCCGCCTCGGCCCAGGGCTTCGGGTTCGGCTCGTAGCCGCCCATGATCAGGCCGCCGACCTCCTCCTTGTAGTAGGTGAGCCGGTCCGGGTCGCGCAGGGTCGGCAGGTCCGGCGTCACCCCGGTGATGCGCTCGGTGACCAGATACTGGTGCTGCAGGCTGACCAGCGGCACGTTGACCCCGGCCATCGCCCCGACCGCGCGGGCCCACTGCCCGGCGCAGTTGACCACCTTCGCGCAGGCGATCGTCCCGTGCTCGGTCTCGACGCCCGTGACCCGGCCTCCCTCGACCCGGACGCCGCTGACGCCGACGCCTTCGTGGATCGCCACGCCGTTCGCCCGCGCGCCGCGCGCCAGCGCCTGGACGATGTCCGAAGGCGAGGCCTGCCCGTCGGTGGGCAGGAACGCCGCGCCGATCACGTCGTCGACGCGCATCAGCGGCCACAGCTCCTGCGCCTCGCGCGGGGTCAGCAGGTGCATCTCCAGCCCGAACGACCGCGCGGTCGTCGCCTGGCGCCTGACCTCGGTCCAGCGTTCCGGCGTGCAGGCCAGCCGCAGCCCGCCGTTGCGCTTCCAGCCCGTCGCCAGGCCGGTCTCCGCCTCGAGCCGATCATAGAGCGCGACAGAATAGCCGAGCAGCTGCGTGACGTTGGCGCTGGACCGCAATTGCCCGACCAGGCCGGCCGCGTGCCAGGTCGAGCCCGACGACAGCCGGTGGCGCTCCAGCAGGACCACCTCGCTCTCGCCCCGCGCCGCGAGGTGATAGGCCGTCGAGCAGCCGACGATCCCGCCGCCGATCACGACGATCCGGGCCGAGGCGGGGGGCGGGGTCATGCGGGGTTATGCCCCCGAAACGCCGCCCAGGCCGCCTCGAACCGGGCGAGGTTCTCGGCCGTATAGGCGGAATAGTCGAATTCCAGCGTCGAATGCATCTCGGACACCATGCTCCACATCGTTTCGCGCAGCAGCGAGGCGGCGGTCATCGCCGTCAACTGCGCGATCCGCCGCGCGTCAGGGGAGGCGCCGAAATATTCCGCCAGCAACGCCTCGCGCGCCGCCGCGGTCATGCCGGCGTTCGAGGCGAGGCCGCCGAGGTCGAACAGCGGCGAGTTGAACCCGGCGTATTCCCAGTCGACCAGCCACAGCCGCGATCCGTCGTCGATCAGGTTCGCCGGCAGGAGGTCGTTGTGCCCGAAGCCGATCTCGACCGGCCCGACCGCCGCCTCCAGCCGCTCGCCGGCGGCCAGCAGGCGCGGCACGCTCCCCAGATGCGGGCTCGCGCCCTCGCGCAGCGTGTGGCCATAGTCGCGCAATACCTGGAACACCCAGAACATCGGCGCCGGCCCACGAAAATGCCGGGGAATCTCTTTGTGGCAGCGCCGCAGGATGTCGGCGAGCCGCGGCAGGTTCGCCGAATCGCGCACGTCCACGGCCGTGAATGTCCGCCCTTCCACGAAGTCGAGCACCAGCGCGCCCGGCTCCCAGTGCCGCACCGCCGGCGACAGACCCGCAGCTGCGGCCGCGCGGCTGGCCGCGAGCTCGGCCGTGCGCAGGATGTTGTGCTCGGGGATATCGCCGCCGATCCTCACCAGATGGCGCCGCCCGGCGTCGCGCACCACGAAGTTGAGGTTGGTGATCCCGCCCGCCAGCGGCGCCGCCTCCACCGCGCCCGACCAGATCGCCAGCGCCTCGGCCCGACGCCGCGCCGCTTCGAGCCGCGCCGTCATTGTCGCCGCGCAGCGCGGTGGTGCACGGGATCGCTTTCGCTGGCGCCAGCAGACGCCCCGCGCCGCGACGACGCGCGGCGGGTCTCCCGATTGCGACCGAAGGCGACGTCTGCTGGCCCCATCGCCGCGAATGCTCGGTCAGGACGGGTCGACGGGTCAACCCGGAATCCGTGCCGACGCCGCGCCCGGCCGGCCGGAGGAGCGTGGCCGGACGGCAACGGCCCGGCGCGAAATCTGCGCGGCGCGCCCGGAACGCGTCGGCGCGGCTGACGCCGCCCCGCGTCCAGGCTAGCGTAGCCGCCGGGTGCGGGGGTGACTCGGGACGGAGGTCGCGCGCGTGCGCCTGCTTGCAATGATCCTCGCCGCGGCGCTCGCCGCCTGCGGCTCCCCCGCCCCCGAGGTCGGCCGCAGCGTGGCCACCTCGGCGCCGCGGTTCGACGACCACGAGCCCCACGACTGGAGCGACCGCACGCCCTGGCACTACCCGGTTCACGGCATCGACGTCTCGAAATGGCAGGGCGAGATCGACTGGCCGCGGGTGCGCGCCTCCAGAGCGTCCTTCGCGTTCATCAAGGCGACCGAGGGCGACGACCACGCCGACGACCGCTTCGCCGCGAACTGGCGCGCCGCCGCCCGCGCCGGGGTGCCGCGCGGCGCCTATCACTTCTACTACTTCTGCAGCAGCGCCGCCGACCAGGCGGCCTGGTTCATCCGCCACGTCCCGAAGGAGCGCGGCGCGCTGCCCCCCGTGCTCGACATGGAGTGGAACCACCTGTCGCGCACCTGCCCCTACCGCCCCGGCCCCGCGGTCGTGCGCGCCGAGATGGGCGTCTTCCTCGCCACGGTCGCGCGCCACTACGGCCAGCGCCCGGTCGTCTACGTCACCCCCGACTTCTACCGCGAGAACGAGCTCGGCCGCCTGAGCAACGTCAGCTTCTGGCTGCGCTCGGTCGCCGGCCACCCGTCGGCGACCTACCCCGGCCAGGACTGGGCGTTCTGGCAATACACCGGCACCGGCGTGGTGCCCGGCATCGCCGGCGCCGCCGACATCAACGTCTTCGCCGGCAGCCCCGGCCAATGGCGCGCCTGGGTGGCGCGGCACAGCCTGTGATCCGACTTCCGCCTGATCGCCTCCTGCGGACCGGACAAGGCGAACGTCCAGTGGACGTTCGACCCGGTCCGTCGCCCGAAGCGCCAGCGCGCAGGGCGAGAGGCGCCCCGATATCCCCGAACCGCGCCATCGGGACGCGGCCGCCCCGGCGGATGCGAGACTCGCGTCCGCCCCCCGCGGGCGGCCGCGGCCCGATTTGCCACGGGTCAAATCCGGCGGGGACATCTCGACCGACGCCGCCCGGGCGCCAATCGATCAACCGGAAACGCTACACTCCGGCGAACCGCCCTCCCGCCCGGACTCCGCGAAAGATGCCGGTGCGTCGGCGATCTCGAAATAGCCGTTCAATATCAATCGCTTGACCTGTGTTGCACCGTGCAACACCGCATCAGTCGAACGGCCCCGGCCGCGTCTCGAAGATCGCCTTCAACGCCGCCGCCCGCTCCGGGTTCCAGCCCGACGGATCGACGGTCGCCGCCCAGGCGTCGATGTAGTCCGGCGCCACGTAGGCGTGGCCGAAGCGCTTCACCGCCAGCGAGTTCGCCATGTCGAGCGCGAGCTGGAAGGTGGTGACCACCGGGAACCAGCCGAGCTCGGGCGCGACGTCGGGCGCGCGCGGCGCGGCCATCCAGTCCGGCGGGGCCCAGGCCGAGGCGGGGTTGAACACCACGATCGGGTCGCTGCCGTAGTTGAGGAACACCAGCCGCACCGGCCCCCAGGGGGCCGCGTCGGCGTCGCTCACGCCGAACTGGTTGATCGACCGGGCGAGCGAGCCGTTGCCAAAGCGCGGCTTCCAGGCCGGCGAGCCCTTGGCCCGGTTCTCGCGCACGTGCCGCCAGTAGGGGCTGAAGAACGGCGACCCGGCCCACATGCCGCCGTCGATCGGATCGGCCAGCATGTCGAGCAGCGGCAGCGTGGCCTGGCTGTTGAACGCGCCCTGGCTCAGCCCGTGCACGTAGAGCTTCGGCCGCTCCGCCTCCGGCAGCGCCGTCCAGTGGGCGTAGACCACGTTGAACAGCTCGCGCGCCTGCTCGACCCCGTAGGCCGGATGCGCCAGCAGCGACAGCACGCTGGTCAGGTAGGAATACTGCACCGCCACCGTGGCGACGTCGCCGCCGAGGATGAAATCGAGGGTGTCGTGGCCGCCCGGGTCCATCCAGCCGGTGCCGACCGGCACGACGACCACCAGCGCCGCGCGCTCGAAGCCGCCGACCCGGATCAGCTCGGCCAGCGCCAGCTCGGCGCGCTCGCGCGGTGTCTCGCCGTTCCGCCGGCCGACGTAGACCCGCGCCGGCTCCAGCGCCGCCGGCCCGGCGAACGCCGCGATCTCGTCCCGGCTCGGCGCGGTGGCTACGAAGGACCGGCCCCAGCGGCCCATCTCGGTCCAATCGACCAGCGACGCGGCGCTACCGGTCTTCAGCGGATCGTCGGGGCGCGGGATGTCGGGGGCGATCAGCACGTCCGCCGCCTCGAACGACGCATCGGCCGCCTCGAACAGCCGGCGCAGCAGCACGCCGTCGATCAGCGCCCAGAACAGCCACAGCGCCAGCCCGAAGCCCAGCGCGCGGCCGATCTTCTGCGGCACGAGGCGCGAGGCGGTCCGGTCGATTCGCCGGCGCAGGACGCCGAACAGTCGAAACAACGCCCAAAGGACGAGGAGGACCACCAGCGCCACGCCGGCCACCGTGGTCGGATGCGAGGTTTCGACCGGCGGCAGGTCGAAGACCCGGCGCGTCGCGTTCTGCCAGCGCGCGGCCATGGACAGGGCGTAGGCGATCGTCGCCAGCGATGCGAGGATCCCAGCCGTCCGCAGCCAGCGCCCGCCCGGAATCGGCAGATCGAGAAAGCGCCACAGCCAAACGAGCAGCGTCCCGATCTCGAACCCGATCGCCGCGACCGCGCCGCCGAGAACGCCCTGCAGCAGTGGATCGCGCGGGATCAGCGAGGGCGTGAGCGCCGCGGCGAAGAAGATCGCCGCGACCAGCAACCCGACCGGATCGACCAGCGAGCGCCAGCCCGCGCCGGCGGTCGCCTGGTCCCCTGAAGACACCTCCGCCATCCTCGCTCCCGGTTCCGGCTTTCGCGCGACCGCTAGCACGGTCGTCGCAGCCACCCTAGGAAAAACGAGCTCGCCCTATCCCCGCGCCTTGGGATGCGCGGCCATGTAGCTCTCCATCAGCCGCACCTGGTCGACCCCGGTGTAGACCTGGGTCGTCGCCAGCGAAGCGTGGCCCAGCAGCTCCTGAATGGTGCGCAGGTCGCCCCCAGCCTCCAGCAGATGCGTCGCGAAGGAATGCCGCAGCGCGTGCGGCGTCGCGGTGGCGGGCAGGCCGAGCTGGCGGCGCGCGGCGGCCATCGCGCCCTGCACCAGCCGCGGGTTCAGCGGCCCGCCGCGGGCGCCGAGGAACAGCGGCGCCGAGGGCCCCGGCGCAAAGGGGCAGAGCGCGCGATAGGTCTCGACCGCGCGGCGCACCACCGGCAGCACCGGCGCCAGCCGCTCGCGTCCGCCCTTGCCGCGGATGCGCAGCACCTCGGCGAGCGGCGCGTCGCCTTGCGTGAGCGCCAGCGCCTCGGAGATGCGCAGGCCGCAGCCATAGAGCAGGGTCGCCACCGCCATGTCGCGGGCGCCGACCCAGGACTTCAGGCTCTGCAGCTCGATCGTGGCGATCAGGTCCTTGGCGGCGGCGGGCGAGACGGGCCGCGGCAGGCGGGCCTTGAGCCGCGGTCCGCGGGTGGCGCTGACCGCCGGCGACTCGGCGCCCTCGGCCTCGGCGAGCCAGGCGTGGAAGCTCTTGACCGCCGAGAGCGCCCGGGCAAGCGAGCGAGCCGACAGGCCGCGGTCGCGCTCCTGTGCCATCCAGGCCCGCAGGTCGGTCGCCCCGACCTCGCTCAGCCGCGCCACGCCGAACGGCCCGCCCCAGTGCCGCGCGAGAAACCCGAGGTAACCCGCCACGTCCCGGCGATAGGCGGTGATCGTGCGCGGGCTCGCGCCCCGCACCGCGGCAAGCTGGGCGAGCCAGCGCGCCACTAGCGCCGTGGCGCCCGCGCTGGGGTCGGTCACGTGAGCCAGCGCCGCAGGCTGCGCTCGAACACCCCGGCGAAGAAGGTCAGCAGATCCACCCCTTGGTCGGGGTGAAAGCGGTGCGGGTCGGTCGCGCCGAAGCCGAGCACACCGGCGAGGTTGCCCCTGCCGAGGTCGAGCCGCAGCACGGCCTCGGATCGGATCGCGCCCGCATCCGCGCCGTAGAGCTCGGCCGGAGCAGGGTCGAGCCGGCGCAACGTGACCTTGCGCGGTCCGAGGCCCCGCCCCCTGGTGACGTAGGCCTCGACGCCGCCCGCCGGCAGCGCGACGACCA
>JANOEW010000035.1:0-8591 GCA_031413475.1 Amaricoccus sp. | reverse complement strand
TGAACGAATCGACCCTCCTGCGCTCCTCCTGGCTCGGCCGCGACGTGGCCGGCATGGTCGAGGGGCTGTCGGGCCTCGCCGATGGCATGAACGTCTCGGGTCTCGCGATCTCGCTCGCCTTCGGCGGCCGTCCCGCGATCGGCCCCGGCTTCGGGGTGCCGCTGATCCTGCGTTACCTGCTCGAGGTTTGCCGCGACACCCCCGACACGCTGGCGGCGCTGCGCGCCCTGCCGTGCCACATGTCCTACAACCTCACGATGATCGACCGGCAGGGCCGCCACGCCACCGCGATGCTCGCCCCTGACCGCCCCGCCATCGTCACCGACGCGCGCCACGCCACCAACCATCAGCTCGGCGTCGAATGGCCCCGCCACGGCCGTGAGTCACGCACCCTCGAACGCGCCGCCTACCTCGCCGCGACGCTTGCCGGCCGCCGCGTCGACGCCGACGCCCTACGTCGCCGCTTCCTCGCGCCGCCCCTCCACAGCCGCAGCTACGGCGTCGGGTTCGGCACCGTCTTCACCGCGCTCTACCGCCCCGCCTCCGGCACGGTCGAGCTCGCCTGGCCCGGCCTCGCGCTGATGCGCCAGCGGCTCGACGGATTCGTCGAAGGCGCCCGCCGCATTCAGTTCGCCGACGGCCAGGACCCGCGGGAGGCGCCCACCCCGGGCCGCGCCCGTCCCGGCGCCGCTCGCGCCCTTCCCGAAAGGATCCCTGCCCCATGACCCCCTTCGCCATCGGCGGCATCCAGATGTACGTCGGGATGCAGAACAACATCGAGGCGATCCGCCAGCGGCTCGACGTGATGATGCACCTCTACCCCTGGGTGCAGATGGTCGTGCTGAGCGAGCTGGTGGCCCACGGCCCCTCCGCGCACTCCGCCGAGCCCGCCGGCGGTGCGATCGAGCAGGCGTTCCAAGAGATGGCGCGGCGCCACCGCATCTGGCTCGTGGCCGGCTCGCACTTCGAGAAGCGCGACGGCGCGATCTACAACACCACGCCGGTGATCGATCCCTCGGGCGAGATCGTCGCGCGCTACCGCAAGATGTTCCCCTTCTCCCCCTACGAGGACGCCTCGACCCCCGGAGACGAGTTCTGCGTCTTCGAGGTGACCGACGTCGGCAAGTTTGGCATCGCGATCTGCTACGACATGTGGTTCCCTGAGCTGCTGCGCCAGATGACCGCCATGGGCGCCGAGGTCATCCTCAACCCGGTGATGGCCAACTTCGTCGACCGGCCCGCCGACCTCGCCATCGTCCAGGCCTCGGCGGCGATGTTCCAGTCCTACGTCGTATCGATCAACGGCCTCGGAGTCGGCGGCAACGGCCAGTCGATGATCGTCGATCCGTCGGGCCGCATCCTGCACCAGGCCCAGGGCCACGAGGCGTTCCTGCCGGTCGAAATCGACCTCGACATCGTCCGCCGGCAGCGCGAGCGCGGCCTGCTCGGCCTCGGCCAGCCGCTCAAGAGCTTCCGCGACACCACCGTCGCGTTCCCGGTCTACGGCGACGGCTTCGACCGCGCCTACCTCGACTCGCTCGGGCCGCTGGAGAAACCGCGCCGCGCCGAGCCGACGCTAAAGCCGGCCCGCCCCCCGCGCGCGGCCGAATGACGCCCGCCTGACTCCGGGTTCCGAGTGCGGCTCGCTCTCGACCAGTGGCGCCCGGTGACGGCCGGCCGGGCCGAGGGTATCGCGCGCCTCGACGGCGCCGCCGCGCGCGCGGCGGCGGGCGGGGCGACGCTGCTGATCCTGCCCGAGATGGCGCTCACCGGCTACAACATCGGCGCCGAAGCCGCGGCGGTCGCGGCCGAGCCGGAGGGCGGCGCAATGGACCGGACGATGGTCGAGACCGCGCGCCGCCACAGTCTCGCCCTCCTCGCCGGCTACCCGCGCCGTGGCGCCGACGGCCGGGTCCTGAACGCGGTCCGTCTCGTGGACCGTACGGGCGCGACCGTCGCCACCTATGCCAAGACCCATCTCTACGGCACCGTCGACCGGTCCCAGTTCGCCGCCGGCCCCGGCTACGCGCCCGTGGTCGCGCTCGACGGCTGGCGGCTCGGCCTCGGCATCTGCTACGACATCGAGTTCCCCGAGACCGCGCGCCTGCTCGCCCTCGCCGGCGCCGAGGCGATCCTCGTCCCCACCGCCAACATGGCGCCCTTCGGCAGCGTGGCCACGCGCGTGGTGCCGACCCGCGCCGAGGAGAACGCCGTCTTTATTGCCTACGCCAACTACTGCGGCGCCGAGCCGCCGTTCGTCTATGTCGGCCTCTCCTGCGTCTGTGGCCCCGACGGCGCCGACCTCGCCCGCGCCGGCGAGGACGAGGAGATGATCTTCGCCGATCTAGACCGCGCCCGGCTCGCCGCCGTGCGCGCGGTCGCCACCCATCTCGCCGACCGCCGGCCCGACCTTTATGCCCCGCTCGCCCAGCCCGGAGTGTCCCCGTGAGCCCCAGCGCCGACCGCCCGATCACGATGTTCGGACCTGACTTCCCGTATCCCTACGACGACTGGATCGCCCATCCGGCCGGGCTCGGCGCGATCCCTGCCGACCGGCAAGGCGCGCGCGTCGCCATCATCGGCGCCGGTATCTCCGGCGTGCTCGCGGGCTACGAGCTGATGCGCATGGGCGTGCGGCCGATCCTCTACGAGAGCGGCCAGTTCGGCGGCCGGTTGCGCTCGCAGCCGTTCGAGGGCGCCGACGGCGTCATCGCCGAACTCGGCGGCATGCGGTTTCCAGTGTCCTCGACCGGCTTCTATCACTACGTCGACAAGCTCGGGCTCGTCAGCCGCCCCTTTCCGAACCCGCTGACCCCCGCCGCCGGCTCGACCGTGATCGACCTTTTCGGCGAGACCCACTACGCCGAGACGCTTCAAGACCTGCCCCCGCTCTACCGCGAGGTGGCGAAGGCCTACGACGCGGCGCTCGAGACCGGCGCCAACTTCACCGCGCTCAAGGACGCGATCCGCGCCCGCGACGCCGCAAAGGTGAAGGAGATCTGGAACCCGATCGTCGCCGCTTGGGACGAGCGCACCTTCTACGACTTCGTCGCCTCCTCCGCCGCCTTCCAGAAGCTGCCGTTCAAGCACCGCGAGATCTTCGGCCAGGTCGGCTTCGGAACCGGCGGCTGGGACAGCGACTTCCCGAACTCGATGCTCGAGATCCTGCGCGTCAACGTCACCGAATGCGACGAGAACCAGCGCTTCATGGTCGGCGGCGTCGAGCAGGTGCCCCAGGGCCTCTGGCGCCGCGTCCCCGAGCACATGGTTCACTGGCCCGCAGGCACGACCCTCGCCGGCTTGAACGGCGGCGCAACTCGCCCCGGCGCCCGGCGGCTGTTCCGCGACGCCACGGGCCGGCTCACCATCACCGACCAGTGGGGCCGAACCGAGGCCTTCGACGCGGTCATCGCCACCTGCCAGACTTGGCTGCTGACCACCGCCATCGACACCGAGGAACGCTTGTTCAGCCACGAGACCTGGATGGCGCTCGACCGCACCCGCTATATGCAGTCGTCCAAGACCTTCGTCATGGTGGATCGCCCGTTCTGGAAGGACCGCGACCCGGTCACGGGCCGCCAGGTCATGTCGATGACCCTGACCGACCGCCTGACCCGCGGCACCTATCTGTTCGACAATGGCGACGACAAGCCGGGGGTGATCTGCCTCACGTATTCCTGGATGTCGGACGCGCTGAAGATGCTGCCCTTCCCGGTCGAACGCCGCGTCGAACTCGCGCTCTCGGCGCTGGAAAAAATTTACCCCGCCCTCGACCTGCGCGCCCACATCATCGGCGACCCGATCACGGTCAGCTGGGAGGCCGACCCGAATTTCCTAGGCGCCTTCAAGGGCGCGCTGCCCGGCCACTACCGCTACAACCACCGCATGTTCGGCCATTTCATGCAGGACGCCCTGCCGCCCGAGCAGCGCGGCCTCTTCCTCGCCGGCGACGACATCAGCTGGACCCCGGCATGGGTCGAGGGCGCCGTTCAGACCGCGCTCAACGCGGTCTGGGGGGTGATGACCCACCTCGGCGGCCACACCCATTCCGAGAACCCCGGCCCCGGCGACCGCTGGGCGGAGCTCAGCCCCGTGGCGCTCCCCGACTGACGCCCCGCCCAAAGGAGACCCGAGATGTCACAGAAACCCGTCCTAGGCTTCATCGGCGTCGGCCTGATGGGCTGGGGCATGGCGAAGAACGCCGTCGAAAAGGGCTATCCGCTCCGCGTCGTCGCCCACCGCAAACGCGAGGCCATCGACGATCTCGTCGGCCGCGGGGCCCGCGAATGCGCCGACCTTGCGGAGATGGCCGCCCAGTGCGACGTGATCGTCCTGTGCGTCACCGGCGCGCCGCAGGTCGAAGCGTCGGTCGCCACACTCCTGCCCGGCGCGCGCCCGGGTCTCACCATCATCGACGCCAGCACCTCCGAACCCGAGGTCACCGAGCGCCTCGCCGCCGAGCTCGCCCTGCGCCAGATAACCCTGTTCGACGCGCCGCTGTCGCGCAGCCCGGCCCACGCCTGGGCGGGCGAGCTGACCACCTACTGCGGCGGCCCCGCCGAGCTGATCGAGACCTGGCGGCCGCTGCTCGCGACCTGGGCCAACGTCATCATCCCGACCGGCGGCCCGGTCGGCTCGGCGCATGCGCTGAAGCTGGTCAACAACCTCGTCGCGCTCGGCTTCGCCGCGATCTGGGCGGAATGTTACGGCATGGTCGCCAAGATCGGGGCCGACCCGGCGGTGTTTCGCGAGATCGTGACCAACTCAGGCATGAACTGCGGCAACTTCCAGAGTTTCTCGAAGTATGCCGTCGAGCGGGACCCGACCGCCCACAAGTTTTCGATCGCCAACGGCTTCAAGGATCTGGTCTACTACCAGCGCCTGGCGAACCGGCATCGGACCGCCACGCTGATGTCCGACGGCGCGCTGCAGACGTTCAAGCTCGGCCTGGCCATGGGCATGGCCGAGCGTTTCGTCGTCGAGTCCGGCGACATCGTGCTGGCGTTGAACGATCCTGCGCCCGGTCGGACGAGCGATAGCTAGGGACTTCAGTAGATACGGCGCCGCTGCCGCGCCCGCCCTTGCACCCGCTTAGATTTCTGCGAAGCCATGCGCCGGGAAACGGTTTTTTCGCCGAAGCCAAGCCTCGACGAAAAGGCCCGTGACAGCATCCGGAGCGAGTGCGAGGGGAACGACATGAAGGCTGTCCGCGAGTCCCGCTACGACATCCTGTTCGAGCCGGTCCGGATCGGCCCGGTGACGGCGCGCAACCGCTTCTACCAGGTGCCGCACTGCAACGGCATGGGCTACCGCGACCCGACCGCGCTCGCCGCCATGCGCGGGATCAAGGCAGAGGGCGGCTGGGCGGTGGTCTGCACCGAGCAGGTCGAGTTCCACCACACGTCGGACATCACGCCGTTCATCGAGCTGCGGCTCTGGGACGACCGCGACATTCCGATGCTCGCCCGCATGTCCGACGCGATCCACGAACACGGCTCGCTCGCCGGGCTCGAACTCACCTACAACGGGCTGAACGGGCCGAACCTCTATGGCCGCGAGGTGCCGATGGCGCCGACCGGGCTTCCGGTCGCGACCTTCACCTACGAGCCGGTGCAGGCGCGCACCATGGACAAGGAGGACATCCGCAACATCCGGCGCTGGCACAAGGCGGCGGCGGTCCGGGGCAAGCAGGCCGGGTTCGACCTGATCTACGTCTACGCCGGGCACGGCCTCGGCTTCCTGCATCACTTCATCTCGAAGCGATTCAACCACCGCAGCGACGAATATGGCGGCAGCCTCGAGAACCGGGTGCGGCTGCTGAAGGAGATCCTGGAGGACACCAAGGACGCGGTCGGCGACACCTGCGCGGTGCCCTGCCGGTTCTCGACCGACGAGCTGCTCGGCCCGGATGGGCTGGAGCAGGCCGAGGCCGAGGACATGATCGGGTCGATAGCCGAGCTGCCGGACCTGTGGGACGTGGTGCTCGCCGGCTGGGAGAACGACAGCCAGACCTCGCGCTTTGGCGAGGAAGGCCGGCAGGAGCCGTTCATCGCCGGCGTCAAGAAGCTGACGACCAAGCCCGTGGTGGGCGTCGGACGCTACACCTCCGCCGACCGAATGGTGTCGATCATCCGCAAGGGACTGGTCGATATGATCGGCTGCGCCCGGCCGTCGATCGCCGACCCGTTCCTGCCGGTGAAGATCCAGGAGGGTCGCTTCGACGACATCCGCGAGTGCATCGGCTGCAACATCTGCGTCTCGGGCGACTTCACCCAGTCGCCGATCCGCTGCACCCAGAACCCGACGATGGGCGAGGAATGGCGCCGCGGCTGGCATCCCGAGCGCATCCGGCCGAAGATGAGTGACAAGCCGGTGCTGATCGTCGGCGCCGGCCCGGCGGGGCTCGAGGCGGCGCAGGCGCTGGGCAAGCGCGGCTATGCGGTGACGCTCGCCGAGCGTGGGACCGAGCTCGGCGGTCGGGTGATCCGGGAATGCCGGTTGCCGGGACTGTCGGCCTGGGTTCGCGTCAAGGACTACCGGCAGCTCCAGCTCAACCAGCTCCCCAACGTCGAGGTCTATTTCGACTCCGACCTCGACGCCGAGGGGGTGTTGGAGTTCGGCTTCCCGCGCGTCGCGATCGCCACCGGATCGCGCTGGCGCCGCGACGGCGTCGGCCACCGCTGGACACGGGCCATGCCGATCGCAACGGGTGCCGAGGTGCTGTCGCCCGACGAGCTTATGGACGGAACGCGGCCGCGCGGCCGGCGGGTGATCGTCTGGGACGACGATTACTACTACATGGGCGGCGTCGTGGCCGAGTTGCTGGCCGGACAGGGTTACGACACGCTCTACGCCACGCCCGCGTCGGAGGCCTCGACCTGGACTCGTAACACCATGGAGCAGCACTTCATCCAGGCGCGCCTGCTGGAGAAGGGGGTGCGCATCCGCAGCTTCGCCAACCTCGACGCGATCGGCGCCGACGAGGCAACGCTGTCGTGCGTGCACACCGGCCGCGCCGAGCGAGTGGAGGCGGATGCGGTGGTTCTCGTTACCTCCCGGGCGCCGAACGATGGGCTGTTTCACGACCTGCGCGCGCGCCGGGCCGACTGGGCCGACGCCGGCATCGAGCAGGTGGTCGCCTTCGGGGATGCGCTGGCACCGGCCACCATCGCCCACGCCGTCTATGCGGGACGCCGCTTCGCCGAGGAGCTCGACGGGCCGGCCGTCACCGGCGACGTCGTGCCGTTCCGCCGCGAGATCGCCGAGCTGCTTCCCCTGTGACCGGAGCCGAAGCAGGCTCATTTTCTGCGGCAGTCCGAACGCGCCCGATGTTGCCGGCGTCAGCGCGGGCGCGGCCCCTTCGGCGGCGGCGCTTCGGCGTCGTCGACGGCCGAGGTCGCGCCGGTCACCCGACGCGAAAGAAGCTTGTTTGCCTCGCCGCATGCACGCTGGCCTTTAGTCAAGGGTGGTCGAGCCGAATCATCCGCGAACATCGCTATGGGAGAGAACTCGTTGGACATCGTCTCGAAACGGTCTGGACCCCGCCGCGAGGACCAGGCAGCGCGCCGGTTAATCGATCAAAACCGGAGTACTATCGAGCGACTGGCTGACCAGCTAAGCAACGGCGCCTACTCGGCGAGGAAGAAGCCCGCGCAGTCGCCGCAGCCACAGGCCTCGGGCCTGATCACGTCTGACCTGGGCAGCGTCCGCCGATCCGAGGTGTCAAGGCCCTACGTTCGGATCAGTCCCAATCGCCGTGTCGTGGTGGTCGACGACGTGACGAGTCGACAGATGCACTACTTGGGCGAGTTGCGCAGGATCGATGGACGATTGACCTTCGTGCTCGCCACGCGTGCGAACGGCTTCTTCTCGGCGCTGGACTCCGAGCTTGCCGAGCGGCTCGCTCCGCTCGACGGCGCCCTGATCGGGGATGGCCGGACGGACGATACCTTGGCGGTCGAGATCGGGGCACTGCTCGGATACTGACCGAAGATCGCCTGTCTAAGCCTGACGTGCACGGCAAGCCCAGACCCCAAGAGTCCCGGGAGTAGCTCGATGCGATCCAACGACCGCAGCCATGTACCGGCTCCGCCAGCAGCCTACGACGAGCGCAGCGTCAATCGCGCATGGGAACGTCACCAGGGCGGAGTTGGGCCTTCGACAGGCGTGCGCTCGGTGATCCAGAAATCTTAAAGAGCCCGATCCAAAAGTAGTTTAGCGATATCAGAGGTTTGTGATTCACCGGCTTTGTCGAAAAGTTTGGAGGATCAGATGGCCTGGAATGATACTGCTCGGGGTGAGCATAGACGGAACTGCGCTCGGTATCCAAGCGATCTTTAGAGCTTTCGGACAGGTCCGGGTCTGGCGGTTCGACTGCTCCTACTTGCGGCCAGACTACGCGCCCATTGGCCCAGAGGAGTCGGTCTACGCAATGCCCACAAAGCGAGATCTTGGCAGCGCCGACCTTAGCTGCAATTAGGATCGCCGGCGTAGGAACTCCGCCTTCGAGCTCCACGATCAAAAGGCTGTCAGTGGCCAGAGTAGCTTTTGGTCGCTGCGGAGGTGCCCAGTTCGTGGGAACTATCGACGTG